>JAJYTO010000108.1 GCA_021793015.1 Bacillota bacterium | reverse complement strand
CCTACCGGAAACCGGAACACGCCATCGGAACAGAGACGGTCGGGTTGGACATCGGGCCCTCGACGATCGCGGTGGTTGGCGAGACGCAGGCGTCGCTGGAGCAGTTTTGTGAGCCGGTGGCGCGAGATCATAAGCGGATTCGGCGTCTGCAACGGAAACTCGATCGGCAGCGACGGGCGAACAATCCCGATTGCTACGATGAACAAGGTCGCGCGATCAAAGGGAAGCGTCCCAACAGGAAGAGTCGCCGACAACAGGAGACACAAGCGGAACTGGCCGAACTGTTCCGGCGCGAGGCAGCGCATCGCAAGACCCTGCACGGTCAGATGGCCAATCGCATCCTCGCGATCGGAGCGGCTATCCATACTGAGAAGTTGAGCTATCGCGGATTTCAGAAACTGTACGGCAAGTCCATTTCTGTTCGTGCGCCGCGCACGTTCTTATCGATCGTAACCCGCAAGGCTGAAAGCGCCGATGGGAAGGTGATCGAATTCTCCACGCGCACGACGGCGTTGTCGCAAGTGTGCTTATGCGGTCAGAAACACAAGAAGCGGCTGTCCGAGCGCGTCCACAGTTGCGATTGCGGCGTGGAGATGCAACGGGATCTGTTCAGTGCTTATCTGGCCCGGCATGTGAAAGACAACCTGCTCCAAGTCACCAAGGCGAACGAGTCTTGGTCAGGTGCGGAACCGCTCCTGCGGACGGCTTGGGAACAGGCGACAGAAAACCAACCTGCGAGTGGAAGGCGGATGCCTTCCTCCTTTGGCGTCTTCAGGCGCCCGAGTCAGAGCGGGTCGTCCGAACAAGAGAGCCTGCCCACGCATGAGGCGACGGATGTTGTAGCGAGGGCGAAAGCCAGCGCGAGAGCCGACGAGAGTGCAGCGGTATAGGCTCTTAGAACCCCCTGTATTCGTCCATGGGGAGAGGGTTCAGCACTTCTGACAGGCAGTAAAATAAACGCAATTTCATAGACCTTCAGGGCAGGGTGAGGCCGTACTGGCCAATTCCCGATCGGTGGCGATGCAGCTTGGCTGACGAGCCCACGAGCCTTCACGGTACAGCGCAAGGGCGCATGACGGCGCTGGCCCGGCAAGGCAGGAGCGGGTGAGAATCCCGCGCCGACGGTATAGTCCGGATGGGAGAAGGTCCCTCGTCACAACGCAGCGGGTTTCTGCAGGGGCGATTTTTCATCGCCTGCGGGGATGTCTGTTTGCGTTGCGAGCATTCCCTGAAGAGTCTCCAAAGGAGGCTCATTTTGTTTGCTGTCGCCGTTTGTCTCGTCGTCCTGTCTGGATTGTTTCATGCGGCGTGGAACCTCTTCGCCAAGCAGAGCATCAACAAAACTGTTTTCCTCTGGTCATTGCAAGGGGCGGCGGTCATCGTGTATCTGCCTTGGGCCGTCACCGCCATTCTTCGTGTGCAGGTCCCGCCGCTGGGGTACGGACTTCTTTTTGTGACTGTGGCCCTCCATGGGGTGTATGTCATTCTGCTGTCGCGAACGTACTCGCGCGGCGATCTGTCCCAGGTCTATCCCCTGATGCGCGGCGTCAGTCCGCTGCTTCTCCCCATCATTGGCGTCGCCATTCTCGGGGAGAGGCTGACCGGCTCCGGTTGGATTGGGGTGGCGTTGATTGTTGGGGGGATCGGGATTCTCGGGGGTGGGAAAGCGGTAGGGCATGGCGAGGCGAGCGCCCGCCGACCAGAAATCATTGGCACAGCAGCATGGTGGGCTTTGGCCGTCGGAGTGGCCATCACCTGTTATACGGCCCTCGACAAAATCACGCTGCGCTACATACCGGCCGTGACGCTGACTGACGCCAGCAACTTCGGAAACCTGCTGGCCCTGTCGTGGTGGGCGGCGCGATCCGGGGCGATTCGCATCGAATGGAGGGTGAACTGGAAACCCATCGTACTGGGCGGCGTCATCTCTCCAGGCGGCTATCTGCTGTTTCTTCTCGCATTGCAATTCCAGCCCCTTGCCAGGTTGGCGCCGATGCGGGAGATCGGAACGGTGTTCGGCGCCATTCTTGGCATTGTTGTATTGAAGGAGCCGCAGGGGCGACAGCGCATCGCAGCATCGACGCTGATCGCAGCCGGCGTGCTCATTCTCGGGATTCTGGGTTAAGAGCGGGCGCGAGAGTTCCCATCACAGCCTGACGAGAGCTGCAATGGGCGCCAAAAGGGTGATCACCGCAATCACGAAGGTCACTGCGGACGTCCGCAACTTTGCGGCCAGTTTCAGCACCGCATTGATCGCGAGAAACGAGACCACGGCCGCCACGAGAAGCATGATCAGGGTTGCTCCCAAGCCGAATTGGAGAATAGCCGTTTGTCCTCCCCGACCGATGACGACCGGCACGACTCCGGCGCCGAGAAGCGCCAGCACGTCAAGCATGAAGGACAACCGTATGGATTCCTCACCGGAGAAACCCATCCAGAGAAGCGGGGTAATGGTCATTCCGCTGCGACTGATGCCGGGCAAAGCCGCCAATCCCTGCATGGCTCCGGTGACAAGAGCGGACACTGCGGTGACCGGTTTTTCTGTCCCCGTCGCAGGCGCCGCATTCTTCATCATTTGTTCCTTGCGTCTGGCAATGAATGCGGTGATCAGGAGAAGAACTCCGATGATGATCATCGCGATGGAACCGCCGACAAGGCCGAAAGTGCTCTGGATGCTTACATACAGCGGAATGCCGATGACGCCCGTAGCCAACGTTCCGACAAACAGAAAGCGCAGCAAGCGGGCGAACGGTTCGTCACTGAATGGATGCCCGAGGGCTTTGAGAACTCCCCAGACCTCACGCCGAAAATAGTACACAGCGGCAAAGAATGATCCCACATTAGCAATCAATCCCAGATTGTAAGCGCTCTGTACTTTGATGCCCATGAGAGAGAAATAGAGCGTGATCATGGTCTTGCTGCTGACGGGCAGCCATTCCACAATGCCCTCGATGAGACCGGCCACGAGGGCGGGAATCAGATGTGAATGTGTCACTTGCATGCCTCCAAACGGTATGGTCGCTCAAACTCGCCTCATAGAGGTTGTTCAAAAAGGGGTCAGAACTCCCCGGCGCATTGCTGCGTCAGCGCCAAGAATGCTCCCTCACGTACAGGGAACGTACGCTCGGTCCGCATTCTTGGCTCGCTTCCTTGCACTGCGCGGGGCTTACCTGACCCCTTTTTGAACAGGCTCTCATAGTATACCAAACCATAGATTATTTCTGCCTGAAGGCGCGAACCATTGCGAAGGGAAGGCTCAGCAAGGGAACAGATCCGGCGTCCTGACTTCTTGACGTCACCGGGTTCACTCGGTTTGGCCGGGTTTATCAATTTGCCGAACGGGTCTTGCCCAGAAGAGATGAACCATGCCGGCCCAGTGTTGCTCGTGTCTATCAATGCGCAGTTGGGACTGCCTGAGCAGTTCGCTGATATCCCGGTTCGCATGGCATCCGATGAACCGAACATAGAGCGGGTCAAAGAGATTCAGCATCGGGTTCAGCAACTGGAATGAGCTCTTGCCATGCTCCATGAGCAAAATCCTCCGCCCGCTCGAATGTGCGCCATGCCCACTTACCAGAGAATGATAGTCAACTGGACTATATATCGTCAATACTGCCCCATGCGCCTGCTCATACCTTGTCACACAGATCGCGGGTTGCAGACAACTCTGCCGACAAACCAGTTTTGGGAGGTGCAACATTGACCCTCAACAGGCTCTCCTATGTCCGAGAATATAGACGGCAAACTGTAGTTTTCTTTGTCAATGATCGAGAAGTGCAGATGCGGTCCCCCCGTATAACCCGTGTTTCCTGAATATCCAATGATTTGTCCCTGCCAAACGTTCTCGCCTGGCGCGACGAGAAATGACTCCAGATGTGCGTACAGTGAATAAGCCCTGTTGACATGTCGGATTTGAATGCGGTTCCCGTATCCGTCATTCCGGTAACCGGTGACGGCAATTGTTCCGTTGGCCACCGCGACAACCGGTGTCCCCAAGGGCAAATCGAAGTCCCAAGCATAAAATGTGTGAGGATCATTATGGCTGATATATCCGAAATTGCCCTGATTGACTTGAAACGTTATCCCTCCGGGCCAAGGCGCTTTCATTCCCGGCGGATTTGCATAGCCGGCTCTGCTCAGCATGATCAGCGCAAATAGAATCAGGAACGCGATCATCCATGGAGTGGATGTGGACATAGGGACACTTCCCGTTTTGGCGGTGGCAAAAGACAGCACCCAGCGGTGCTGTCTCTTTTCTAAAAGTTGCGTCGAGGTCGCCGATGGACTGTGAACGGGTTCGCAGCCGGCAAGGAGGCTGCCCGCCTAGAAGTATCGAATCACCGTTCTCCTCGCATACGGCGGCGCAGCGGCAAGTGCGCGCACTCGGTACATTGGCCGATAACCACCCACACGGAACCCAACGCCGCTCCCGAACGCTATACCTCCAGGACCAGAGGCTGCACCCGCTGCGCCAAACGCGCCCCCGGGGGTTCCGGCGCCGATTCCGAACGCGGTTCCCGGTCCAGCTGAAAACGCGGTGCCTGCTCCAAATGAAATGGGTGGAAAAGGAAACTGGACGAGCACTGCGTCTGCATCTTGATAAGATTTCCTGTCATTTTGTTTTTCCAAGTGTGATTCGACCTCCATTTACCCTCCCGCGGTGAGGAAAGGCGCATGTGATTTGGCAGGCGTCGCCGCAAGGCGCCAGAAGAATAAAGAGTACGAAAATCATTCAGAAATACGACTGCTCAACGAGGGTATCCTCCGAAAACTTCCATGTTACCCCTCCCCGAAGTAAAGTACTGTAGCGTATGGCGAAAATCTCTCGGGCGAGCCGACTCGCACCCAATGTGACGCCCAACAATGCAGCCTTTTTACCACGGGCTTTGCTAGATTCGCCAGTATACGCCATGTTCTCGCTCCATTAGCCCATTTCCGATGAGTTCCCGTCGCAATGTGGCGAAGTCCGGATGATGGCGGCCGATGATTTCGTTGACTTCGGTTTCGGGATATCGGACATCCGCTTCAAACTTGTCGGTCAGCCACTTCAAGATGACGAGGCGCTTCTTTCGGCTCGCCGGAATTTCTTTCAACTCTTCGCCGCTCAGGAAGTCCCGCAATACCTTGCGTTCCCATTCGTCTCCCTGCACATCGTCCGTCAGTCGGGAAAGTTTTTCCGGCGTCAACATGCGATTCAGCCGATACAGGCTTTCGGGTTGAAAGCGGTAGAAGTGCACATTGCCCTCGGCTCTCATCGCGACCAATTGCAACGTCTGCAAACGATGCAGATGATGGGATACGGTGGGCGCTCTGAGTTTCAGATACGCCGCCAATTCCTCGACGCTCGCCTCCCGGTTCGTCAGCAGGCCGAGAATGCGGAGTCGGCTCTCATCCGCCAATACTTTGAGGAATTGAAGGAGAATTTGGCTTTCTTCATCGGTCATGGTCGATTCCTCCCCCTCGGTGGGTCCGTCTCAAGAGTATTTATATATACGAATATAGATAGATATCGAATTGATGTCAATGTCAACATCGACCCTGAACGCATGCGTGTGACATGTGTAAGAGGGGTGTGAGGGTTTTTCCTTCCTATGGTCCGCGTCGGCACTCGACGGACAGTCTCTCAATAGCGGCCGCGATAGCGTTTGCGGGTGCGTGTGCATAAGAAAGCCGGAGATGCTGGTCTGTGGAACGGTCATAAATATTACCTGGGTTGATCAGGATTCCTTCGGATAAACAGCGGTCAAACAGCTTTTTCATCGAAAGCGGCCGGTGCAATCGCAACCAAACGTAAAAACCGCCGCCCGGCGTATTCCACGTTGCGATGTCTCCCATAGAAACGGAGAGGGCTTGAAGCATGAGGGCCCGGCGAATCCTGAGTTCGCTTCTCACGTTTTCCACATGCTTATGATACAGACCGCCAGCCAAAAATTCCGCGACAGCCCACTGCGACAGGGAACTGGCACCATAGTCCGTCTGCATTTTAATGTCAGCCAGTCGCTCGATGACAGGCTCCGGCCCAATAATCCATCCAATCCGCAATCCAGGGCTCAGCGTTTTTGACATGCTGCCCAAATAGAGAACGATGCCCTTCCCATCGGTTGACTTCAGCGGCGGCGGGGGCGGTGCATCCAGCCAAAGATCTCGATACACATCATCTTCGACAACGGGCAAACGCGTCGCCGTGCACACATCCATGAACTCAGTGCGCCGTTCTTTGGTCATGCATGTCCCGGTGGGATTGTGGAACGTTGGAATTGTGTACAGCATGGCTGCATTGTGCTGTCGTTTGAATTTTTCAATAAACGGAACCTGAACGCCATCCGCGTCCATGGACAGGCCGATCAATCGCATGCCTGCAGACTGAAACACGGGGACTGAATACAGATACGACGGTTTTTCAAGCAGAATCGTTGAGTTTTGTTGCAACAAACCAATCGCAATGAGTTGCAAAGCCTGAAGCGCTCCCGAGACAATCAGAATCGACGCCGGGGAGGCATGGATGCCAAGTGTTTTCACATGGTTCGAGACCTGTTCCCGCAAAAACGCAGATCCTTTTCCTTCTTCATAGCCGAGCCGCAATGGCCGCTCGGGAATCTGCCGAAAGAGGTCGCGAATGGCGGAGGAAGGCAAGAGGTCTGGCGATAATTCCCCAGTTCCGAGTCGAATGACGCCCGGGTGAAACTCTGCCCGGTTGATGTCCTGAATCGTCGTCAGGTTGGGTTCCTGGGCGCCGGATGTTACGTAATGGCGCCAATCCGGCGGCGGCGCGGCAGCCAAAATACTCCATGTATTGTTGACAACCATGGTGCCCGCCCCGCTTCGCCCATCTGTCAATCCATCTGCCGCCAGTTCGGCCAAGGCGGCCGACACCGTGCTTCGATTCACCCCGAGTGATTTCGCCAACGCCCGTTGAGATGGAATTTTCGTGCCAATCGGCCATTCTCCGTTCAAAATTTTTCCTCTGATGTGGCCTTCGATTTGTTTTTGCAGGGTGACTGAACTCGCGGACTCAGGTTTCCATTCAATGCTTGGCATGAGACACATCCCTCTGTGACGATGATTACCACCACTATATAACTTGGCTGGTTCCGCGTTCAACCAAATGGATGGAGGCAAACGCGCTCTTTCCGGCTAATATACAGTCGTTGGCCGGGTTCATATTTGGAGTGCAGAGGAGGAGAAGAATGCTGCTCATCGCTTTCATTCACGGATTCATTCTGTCGCTCGGGCTGATTCTGCCGATTGGAATGCAAAATGGATTCATCCTCACGCAGGGGGCTCTTCACAGGCGTTGGGCAAGGTCACTGCCAACCGTTGTCACGGCCTCCGTCTGCGACACTCTGCTGATTGCGCTTGCGGTGATCGGAGTGTCGGCCGTTGCGCTTCATATCGCATGGCTGCGCTATACGCTCGGAGCCGTTGGGATCGTGTTTCTGCTCTATATGGGGTGGTCAACATGGAGGAATCGGAAATCGTCTGCCAACGATGCGCAACAGTTGTCTGAAGCATGGACTGCACGCCGTCAAATTGGGTTCACGTCTTCGGTATCGCTGCTCAATCCGCATGCGCTCATTGACACGCTGGCTGTCATCGGCGGCAGCGCCGTAACATATACGACCTGGTCCGAGAGAATCGCATTTGGCCTGGCGTGCGTCGCCGTCTCGTGGATGTGGTTCTTTGGTTTATCCATCGTCGGCCATGCGCTGGGCAGGGCAGCGCTGCAAAGGTCGTCCTTGCTGCTGTTGAACCGGGTTTCAGCAGGTATGATGTGGGCGTCCGCAGCTTATTTGGCCTACATTATTTATTCATTCAAATAGGAGGGGGTTCAGTGGTCTGGAGAGCTTCGAAAGCGCGGGATGAACGGATGCTGGCCGAGTGGCTCGGCGATCAATTTGGCTATGTGCTGGAATATCTCGGCGACCCCGTGGCTTACGGTGAGGTATGGGTGGATTTTGCGTCGCAGGATACGGAACTGGCCCAGCGAAACCCGGCCTCATGTAGTGTCGTATAATCGGAGAGAGGGGATGCGTTTGTGCCGGGAATCCCCTGAATCCACAATGAGGAGGAATTGTCCATGTTGGTGGTGACCACTCCCACGATTCCGGAACATGAAATCACGTCGACGCTGGGACTTGTTTTTGGCATCACGGTGCGCAGCCGGGGGGTGTTTGGGAACCTTGGGGCGGGACTCAAGTCGATTGTCGGCGGAGAGATCAAGCAGTACACCAAGATGCTGGAGGAGGCCAGGGCGCATGCGGTCGACCGACTGGTCGAAAACGCCAGGGCCATGGGCGCAGACGCCGTTGTGATGATGCGGTTCGATTCCGGCGAAGTCGCGCAGACGATGGAAGAAGTCGTCGCATACGGTACGGCGGTCAAGATCGCCAAGCAGAGTTGACTGTTGAGCGGTATCGTCTGGGTGTGCGGCGAATGGAAACGTCTGAGATGAGCGACGCAACACCGTTTTTCTGCGCTGCGCTGTGCGGCGTGAACAGTTATGCAAAAGGGGAATGTCATGGCGACGGCTCTGAAGATGGCGGCTCTTGTCCTGGCGCTCGGCGTCGACACGCTGCTCATGTCCGCATCACTCGGTTTTGTGGGGACCAGGGGCAAATGGAAGGTTGCCTTTGCCTTCGCGTCCGCAGAAGCGCTGATGCCGCTCGTCGGACTGTTCATCGGACAGGAAGCCGGTCGCCTGATAGGTCGTTGGGCATCCCTTATTGGCGGGATAGCCCTTCTTTGTGTGGCCGCCTGGCTGATCTTCTTTGATGACGACGGGCACGAGAAACAGTGCGACGACGGGCACGACGTCACGGGCGCCGAGGTGTCCGGAAATCGGAGCGGCGTCAAAGAAGGCCGCTTCGTCGCCGACAGCGGGACGAGCACCCATCCCGAAACCGGGGATGGCGCCGCTCGTCAGAAGCGCCGCCTCAGCGGAATCGGCGGTGGCGTCGCCCGTCACAAACGCCGCCTCGTGGGATGGACGCTCGTTTTGACCGCTCTCAGTGTCAGTCTTGATGAACTGGCGGTGGGTTTTTCCGTGGGGCTGATCGGCGTGCCGATCGTTCTGACAATCATCCTGATTGCTCTGCAGTCGTTCTTGTTTACCGTGATCGGGCTTGCATTTGGAGCAAAACTAAGGCCGTATCTGGGCGAATGGGCTGAGAAACTGACCGGTATGGTACTCTTGTTGCTGGGACTCTGGATCGGGATTGAAGCGGTCGTCGCCTTGATTCACGGCCATCATCTGTGATACATGTCACAGTTCTACCGATGCAGTGTACGAGGGGCGGGCGAGGTCGTCATGATCGCCGTGCATCCAAACCCAGTCGGCCCATGTTGGCTGTTGGCGCATGGGCATTTCAGAAGGGAGACAGATCGTGGATCAGAGGAAGAACTTATGGGAGCCGACCATTGGCGATGTGCTTGAGGCGCATGCTCGCATTGCGCCTCATCTGCCGCCTACACCGCTTGTCCAGCCGCTGGCGCTCAAGGCGGAGTTCGGCTGTGAGATATTTTTAAAATGTGAAAATATGCAGCCAGTCGGAGCATTCAAAGTGCGCGGAGGCGTCAACTTGGCCATCGTTGAACGCGATGCCGGCGTTTTGCCGGAAGCGGGCCTTGCAGCCGCGTCGACGGGCAACCACGGCCAGTCGGTCGCCTATGCGGCGCGCCTTGTGGGGGTTCCGGCCGTTATCTTCGCTCCTGTGGGGGCCAATCCGCTGAAGGTGCGGTCCATGGAGCGGCTCGGCGCGCAGGTCATACTGACGGGCGCAGATTTTGATGAAGCGCGCGAGGCTAGCGGGCGCTTCGCCGAGGAACGGGGAATGCGCTATGTGCACTCGGCGAACGAGCCGCTGCTTGTGGCCGGTGTGGCAACAGCCTATCTGGAAGCCATGCTGGCGGTCCCGGACGCCGATGTGATGATCGTTCCGATCGGCGCAGGATCGGGCGCTTCGGGCGCGGGAATCGTGGGCCGCGCCTTGCGGCCGCAGATGCGCATCATCGGTGTGCAGGCGGAGGGTGCGCCCGCCGTCTACAGATCGTTTTATTCGGGGCGCCCGGAGTCTACAGAAACTGCCGCGACAAGGGCTGAAGGTTTGGCGACGCGCGTTGCGTTTGACTATCCGCTTGGCTTGCTGCGCCGGAACCTGGATGAAATTGTCCTCGTGTCCGATGACGAAATGCTGGCTGCTGTGAAACTGCTGGTCGAAACGGCGCATGTCGTGGCCGAAGAAGCAGGGGCTGCCAGCGTCGCCGCCGCCTGGCAACTGAAGGATCAGCTAAAGGGCAAGAAGGTGATCGCGCCGATCACTGGAGGGAACGCGACAGCCGCGCAACTGGCTGAGGCGTTGCGCGAAAGGCAGTCATAGCGGCGTACGGTCCCGCGTGTCACATGGGGGAGTGTTGGAGAGATCAGGCGTGTAACGCATGAGGCGCTGGAACAGCAGCGGCGCGTGGGAAGCGGAGGGCGACTCTGTGGCCAACCTGTCGCGGATGAGGCGGTACACGCAATTGCTCGGCGAAAACCGCAGCTTTCGCAATCTGTGGATCGGACAGAGCATCAATTTCCTGGGCGATTCCTTTTATGACATCGCGTTGATATGGTACGTGTATACAGTCACGCACTCCGCCGTGCAGTCGGGCCTGGTTCTGGTCTTTACCTTTCTGCCCTCGGTGATTGTCGGGATCTGGTTTGGCGCTCTTGTGGACAAAACAGATCGTAAACTGTGGCTCGTGATGACCAGCGTTGTCCAGGCCTGCGCTGCCGCGGCTTTTGCTTTGATTATTCTCACGGGGCGCTTTCGCATCTGGGAGGTGTATGTCATCACGTTTTGTCTGGCAACTGGGGAGGTTGCTTTTGGTCCGGCGTGGAACAGTTCCATGCCGGATGTTGTGCCTGCCGATCAATTGGTCAGCGCAAACGCGATGATGGCGTTTTCCCGTCGACTGTTTCAAATGCTTGGTTCCGCTCTCGGCGGCGCCGTGATCGCGGTGATCGGCACGTCAGCGGCGGTATGTGTCGATGCTGCGTCATTTCTGACGGCGGCGTGGTTCTTTGGGAGGACCGCCATTCCCGTTCACGCCCGCCCGACCGTCGCGGAATTGGAGCGCAACGAAGACCAGTCGGTCGCGACACCGTCTTTGCGGGCCGATATTGTCGGCGGCGCCAGGTGGCTGCTTTCCCAATCCAATCTGGTCGTCATTCTGATTGTCTCCACATTCAGCAATATGAGCCTCGGTCCGACCAATGTGCTGCCCGCCATGTATCTCCAAACAACATTGCATGCTGGAGCAGAGGCATTTGGCCTGTTTGACGCAGCGATTGGTCTTGGCATGATGGTCAGCGTGGTGTGGATTGGTTCTCGTGACGTGCGGCGCGCCGGACTGTGGTTGGCCTATGGACTGTCCGCCGAGGCGCTCGCGATGGCCATTGTGGCGGCTGCACCGAATATCTGGGTGGCGGATATCGGGAACTTTGTGTTGGGGGTTGCGGTTATGACCGCGGGGATTCCACTCACCACCATGTTTCAGGCGCTTGTTCCGCAGCACATGCGCGGCAGGGTGGGCGGGATCACAAACGCCGTGACAAACGTATCGATCCCTCTCACCTACGCGCTCGTCGGTGTACTGGGCGACAGCATCGGAGCGCGCTGGACGTATGGAATCGGCGCCTGTTGTCTGGTTTTGTGCGGAATTGTCGCGTTTGCCGCACCTGCGGTGCGCAACACCGGTCTGCCGGGACTGGCCAGTGCGTCGCAGGTTTCGAAGGAATATTGATTTCATACCATTGCTGGTCACCTAGGTGTCGAGTTGACATTGATTTCCGACCACACCCGACCGCCGTCAACACTGTGAAACAGGTGACTGCCGGCTTGCACCCAGAGCTCGCGGCCGGTCAGATACAGCGCCGCTCCAGGAAAGTTCATAACGGCGGGAAGTCGCCAGGCGTTCCAGTGACGACCGGCGTCACGCGTTGCGAAAATTGCGGCGGCTGTCCCCAGAGTGCCGATCGCGACGCCGTAATCAGACGTGGAGAATGTCACTGTGGCGCTGCTTGCGGCGCTGCTGGGCAACCTTCCGATCACTGTCCAGTGAGACCATGGAGGCGCCGTATGAAGCAGGTAGTTGTGAACGCTCTGCAATACCACCCATCCGCTGTGACGGGTGAAACTCATGGGTGACATGTCGGCCCCGCCGCTGTAGGCCATGTGGGGAAGTTGGGCGACTGAAACCGGCGCCCAGGTGCGGCCGCCGTTAACGGTATCCGACAGGAAATCGCCGCCTCTTGCAGTGTGATTGTTTCGACCCACGACGCGCAGTCCCCTGATGGCCCGCGTATGCAGGCGGCCAGATTCCTCCCCAGACTCCTTTGCGCTCGCAGTGTCATGGCAGGAAGACTAGCCGGGAGCGGCGGGCATATATATCTCTATGGGCTGCGATAGATTTGCGATGCGGCATATGAGGCTGCAGAAGGCTGCGCTTGATGGCAAGGCGCGCGGCGCGCGCGCATTCTCTCTGGACACGGTGGAAAGAGGGTGGCATAATAGATAAACTGCAAGTGAGGCGACTGACATGGCTTCATCTCCGGGCGTTCGTTCCTATCTGATTCATAATACGGCCGTTGTGTTCGCGGGAC
>JAJYTO010000002.1 GCA_021793015.1 Bacillota bacterium | reverse complement strand
AATGAAAAATACCGACACCAAGGCGATCAACCCGATGATCGCAGCGGCTCCAAACGCATCCTGCATTCCCTTCTGAAATGCATACTGTTTCAGCATATTGGCGAGTTGGGATACTGCGCCTGCGCTTGTGGCCCCATATACACTTTGCGGTTGACCGAGGTTCATCCCCTGCAGGGAAGACACCGTCACGCGATTGGACATCTCGATAAAGTGCGAGGTGGAATTTGTTTGCATGACTGTGCTCAGATAGGCTGTTCCGATGGAACCGGCGACGTTTCGCATCGTGGTCAGCAGTGCCGTGGCCCGGCTGATTAGCGCATGCGGGACGTCATTCATGCCGGCCGTAGACAGCGGCATCATGGAGAGACCCATGCCGGCCTGCCTGAACATGTAGATCACCATGATGGCGCCAAACGTCCACTCGTAGTTAAGGCCGATTAACTGAACGGTGGTGACGAGCGCGATGAAGAGCCCGACCATCCCCAGCAAGCGCGCGCCGATACGGTCAAACAGATAGCCGCTGATCGGCATGAGCACCCCGGTGACAATTGCCCCCGGCAATGTCAGCAGACCTGTTTGCAGCGGTGTCAGCCCCAGTCCGTTTTGAAGGAATATCGGCAGGATAAAGAGCGCGCCCAGCATGGCAACGCTCATCAGACTGCTGGAAATGATCGACACCGTATAGACCCTGCGCGCAAAAAGGCGCAGATCAAGCATTGGATTCTTGGCAGTCAGTTCGATGGCGACAAACATCGCCAGGAGGATGCCCGCTGCAACAAACAGCGAAATGATGGTCAGCGAATGCCACCCGTCCGTCGGCCCTTCCGACAGGGCGTAAAGCAGGCTGAAGAAACCCAGGATCGACGTGATCAAACCAGGCAGATCCAGACTTTCCGTCGGTCTCCCCTTGAAACCTGGAATCGCAGCCGCAACCATGAAAAAGCTCAGAATGCCAATCGGTACATTGATGTAGAAGATCAGTCGAAAGTCGACGTATTCGACCAGATATCCGCTCAGTGTTGGACCGAGCGCCGGCGCAAACATCAGCGCGATTCCCCAGATGCCCATAATCGTTCCCCGGCGTTCCGGCTTCGACAGAGAGAACAGGATGGTCATGCTGACTGGCATGAGCATCGCCCCGCCAACCGCCTGAATGATGCGGAACAGGATCAGGACGTCAGTGCTCCAGGCAAGTCCGCACAGGGCCGACCCTGCGGTAAAGATCGTCAGCGCCACCAGATAGATGCGCTTTTGCCCGAAGCGATCTCCCAGATATCCACTGACAGGGGTCAGCATCCCCGTTACGAGCAGATAGGCGGTGATCACCCACTGAATCTGGTTTTGCGTCGCATTGAAGACAGACATCATCTTGGGAATCGCAACGTTCACGACCGTGGTGTCCAGGATAGCCATAAATACGCCCAAAACGACGGCGAACAGCGCCGGAAAACTAATCCCAAAGCGCTCTTTGAACGACATCGGAAAACCTCCTTTCAGGCCCTGAAGCGTCTCATGGCTCAGCCGTTGCTGTTGATGTGTATCACAACCGAAGCGCTCATGCCTGGAACCAGCGCTTTGCCCGCATAGCCGCCTGTCAGACTGACGACCACGGGGATGCGTTGTACAACGTTTGTATAGCTTCCCTGCGCCGCTGTCACGTTTGGAATGATCGAGAATACGGAATTCGTCGTGTTGCCGATCGATTGAACGGTGCCCTTGAAATCAGTATTTGGAATGCCGTCTATGTAGACATCGACGGTCTGTCCGACGCTGACTTGACGGATCTCCGTTTCCGGCACATTGGCCGTCACATTCAGATGTCCGAGGTTCACAACCTGCGCCAGCACTTGGCCTGGCTGCACGATCTGACCCGGATACGCGGTATTTTGAATAATGGTGCCGCTGATCGGCGACGTCACTGATTCAAAATTCGTCAGCTTGCCCGCGGCGGCGCGATCACGCGAGACAAGGGTCTGCAATCCGGGGTTCATGGCCAACACCGACTGGTTCGCCTCTGTGCCGAGCAGATCGCCCTGATTGACCGTGCTGTTCACTGCCGCGTACCAGTGATTCAGTTTCCCGGCAAATGGCACGGTGATCGGTATGATTTTGCCCGTAACCTGCGCGTCGCTCGTCGTCACGTAGTTGGTTCTGCCGATATAGTAGAAATACCCGCCAATAATCAGGGCAAACAACACGATGATGACGATGATATTGATGACTACAACCCGAACAACACTCGTTGCCGCCATATGCTCTCACTCCACTCCCTTAGACTCGTGCCAACGGATGGGGCTATGGGCCTAGTTGCGGTAGATCGACACTTGCGCCGACATGCCGGGCATCAGGGCCTTGCCCTCCGATCCTGCAATCGATATATACACGGGAACGCGTTGTGTTTGCTTGTTAAACGTACCCGACAGACTGGTGTTTGGAATCCCGTTTGTAATAACGGACGAAGCGCTGCCGATCTGTGTGACTGTTCCGGAAAATGTGCTGTTTGGATACGCGCTGATCGTGATGTTGACGGTCTTTCCCACCGCGACATTGTTGATCTCCGTCTCCTGCACGTTCGCCACAATCTGCAGGTTGTTCAGGTCGACCATATAGCCGAGCGGCTCGCCCGGAACGACGGTTTCGCGGTCCACGGCGAGATTCTGCACAACCGTACCCGTGATCGGCGCTGACAGATTCACGTTTCCTGTAAGTCCATCAATCGTTCCCAGCAGTGTGTCCTTGTTTACGGCCTTTCCCACGGTCGCATGCCAGCCGGTCAGCGTGCCGTCCCCCGGCGCGGTCAGAGGAACAAGGGTTCCCTGTACACTGGCGTCAGCTGTTGACACATAGGTTTGTTGCTGATAGACATACCAGCCGCCCCCGATCACGATGATCAGAAAGGCGATGATTCCGATGACAGATAAGCTGACGGTCCTTGCTTTTGCCATACATTATGCCTCCTCCATGATCCTGCTAAGTCTCAGCGGTCTCCGCGCCGTACGCGGATACGATCGTTTCGACCAATGCGGCTGCGATCCTTTCATCCGTCAGATGCCGCGTAATCTCCACCGACGCTCGTCGGCGCATAGGCGGCGTGGAGTGCAATGTCGCCATGACGATCTGAGCCACGATCTGCGTGTCCGCGCCGCGCATGCGGCCCTGCTCCTGCAAAGCGGCAAAATACTGCATCAGGCGCTTTCGGATCTGCCAGGAAACTTGCATCAGCGGTTCCGCGATCTCTGGATGGGAATGGGATTCTGCAAATCCGAGCATTAAAATGTCGCTGTGTTGAGTTATCTGCAAAAGGTGCTCCGTCACAAATGCGGTAAATCCGGCACGAAAACTCATCGCCAGATACCGGTCGACCGTCTCCGGGATTTCCATCGTCCTTACTGCGTGCCGGACTGCGATGCGCAGCAGATCGAGTTTGCTGCCGAAGTGGCGGAACAGAGTGACTTCATTGACGCCCGCACGTTCGGCGATCGCTCGGGTGCTTGCCCCCTTGTACCCGTTTTGCGTGAATTCTTTCAGCGCCGCTTCAATGATGCGCGCATGTGTATCGGCCTCGCCAAACTGGGGTGATTCAGTCATCGACACACTCCCCCCAAAAAGCAGACATGCATGTAAGCTATCACTTGCGCAAGCATGTGCTTGCATTATACGAAATATCGCCAGTCAATATCAAGCGGTATTTTTCGACTAACAAACGAACAGCGCCCGGATCGCGTCCCGACGCTGTCAAGCATATTGCTCTGGCGGCTGCGCGCGGCGCGTTCGGTGGAACTCCAGCCGCCATTTCTCCGTTTGGCGCACGGCCGCGCCGCCTAAGCTCTGGTCGCCATCTGGGGACGAAGCGCGGTGCGGTCCACCAGTTGTCTCGCCAGGTCGTCAAACACCGCGGCTAGTTCGGAACCCTCAGAAAAAATTCCGGTCCCACTCTGCGCAACGGCAAGCGGTATCTGCGCCACCAAATCGGTTCCGAGAGCCTCCGCCACCTGACGCCCGCCACCTTCTCCAAACAGGTAGGTTCTTTCGCCGCAATGCCCGCATGCATAGTAGGCCATATTTTCCACGACGCCGAGTATATCGTGGTTCACCTGCCGCGCCATCAGACCGGCGCGCACCGCCACATCGGCCGCATTTGGATGCGGCGTGGTGACGATCAGCTCTCGGCTTTTCGGCAACATGCCGTGAATGTCAAGCGCCACGTCTCCAGTTCCCGGCGGTAGATCCAGCAACATGACATCCAGATCGCCCCAATGCACTTCCTGGAAGAAATTGCGCAACATCTTCCCGAGCATTGGGCCGCGCCAGATGACCGGTCGATTGGCCGGCACAAAGAACTGCATGCTGACCACTCTGACGCCGTGTGTTTGAACGGGCATGATCAGATTGGAAACAACAGCCGGCTTGATATCCGCGATGCCAAAAATATTTGGCAGGGAGAAACCGTAAATGTCCGCGTCGACGATCCCCACACGATAGCCTGCCCGTGCCAGCGCCACCCCAAGATTGGCCGTCACAGTGGACTTGCCGACGCCTCCCTTGCCGCTTGCGACCGCGATAAACGTGGTGTCGGTCTCCGGTCTCAACAGCGGCGGCACGGCAGCCTGCGCATCCTTGCCGCGCAGTTTGGCGGCGAACCGCTCCCGTTCCTCATCGTTCATGGTGCCTATCGCTACCTGGACCTCTGTGACTCCTTTCACAGACAGAACAGCATCGCGCACCTGTTTCTCGATGACTGTGCGCAGTGGACAGCCATGAATGGTCAGCAGCACCTCGACGCCCACGCGACTCCCCACGATATCGATTGTCTTGACCATATCCATTTCGACTATGCTTCTGTGTACGTCAGGGTCTTCCACCACGCGAAGCGCCTCCAAAACGGCCTCCCGCGTCACTTGCGAACCTGCCATGATATTGCCTCCCCTCTGCGTTGCTATAAGAGGTTGTTCAAAAAGGGGTCAGAACTCCCCGGCGCATTGCGGCGTCAGCGCCAAGAATACTCCCTCACGTACCCAAAACGTACGCTCGGTCCGCATTCTTGGCTCGCTTCCTTGCACTGCTTGGGTCTTACCTGACCCCTTCTTGAACATGCTCCATAAGCATTGTAGCACTCTCCGTGTCGCCGCGCGCACTTCTGTACTTGTCAGGTTTCATACAAAAAGGCGCCCCGGTTTGGGGCGCAAGTTGTTCAGACAATCTATTCCGAACATAAGATTGTCCGTGCCGGTCGGAGTCATATATTGCGCCCCTGCTCGGACAGCGCCGTCGCTAAACTCGCGATGGGCGCAATATATGACTCCTCCCCAAGCGGGTCTTGCGCCTGTAGAGAATGCGGAAGGCGCCTTTTTGGGGTCTAGCGTTTGGAGAACTGCGGCGCGCGCCGCGCCGCCTTCAGCCCATACTTTTTCCGTTCTTTCATACGCGCGTCGCGGGTTAACAGACCTTCCCGCTTGAGCACAGGGCGGAGGTCGGGATCGACCTTCAGCAAGGCGCGCGCGATACCATGGCGAATCGCGCCTGCCTGCCCTGAGATGCCGCCGCCGCGTACGTTGGCGATTACATCGTAACGACCAATCTGTTCGGTAAGAAGCAGCGGTTGTTTTACAATCAACTTCAAAGTCTCCAAGCCAAAGTAGTCATCCATCGTGCGATGATTGATCTCTACCTGGCCTTCTCCGGGCAACAGGCGAACCCGTGCGACTGACGTCTTGCGGCGGCCAGTGCCCCAATACTGTAACTGTGCCAAACGAAAACACCCTCCCTGGTTATGATGGCAAAGCTAAACGCGCGCGCTCACTCAGCTCACTCAGCCAGTTGCAACGGCTCCGGCTGTTGAGCGTCATGCGGATGATCCGGCCCAGCGTATACTTTTAATTTGCGGTACTGATCGGCGCCCAGACTGTTGTGCGGCAGCATCCCCTTGATCGCCATTTCAACAATGCGCTCTGGATGCTTTTTCAGCATGTCGGCGGCCGATGTCGATTTCAGGCCGCCGGGATAGCCTGAATGACGGTAATACAGTTTGTTCTGCAATTTCTTTCCGGTGAATACGATCTTTTCCGCGTTGACAATGATCACGAAGTCGCCCGTATCAATGTGCGGAGTGAATTCTGGCTTATGCTTGCCCCGCAGGATCGCCGCCACTTCCGACGCCAAACGGCCAACGCGTTTGCCGGTGGCGTCCACAACGTACCACTTGCGCTCCACAGAGCCCGATTTGGCCATATAGGTCGTTCGCATGGTGTTTGTCCTCCTCATTGAAAAATAACGTTCAAAGCACCGAGAGTCAGTCTAGCGCGGGATACGCGATATGCGTCAGGCAGAGACCGTGAGCGGGGGCCGTAAAACCCGCGGCGCGCCGATCGCGGCGCGCCAGAACCTCCGTCATCGTTCCTGGAGCTCTGACGCCAAGGCCCACCTGGAGCAACGTGCCCACGATAACTCTGACCATATTGTGCAAAAATCCGTTTCCCGCGATATCGATGTACAACTGCTGGTTGTCGCCAACCGAGAGAGAGATCGCATATACGGTGCGCACCTTGGAGACCTGCTCTGCGCGGGCCGCGCAAAAGCTGGTGAAATCGTGTTCCCCCTCCAGTTGTGCGGCCGCCGTTCTCATGGATTCGAGATCGAGCGGGCGGCGTTCGTGCAATGCGAAACGCCTTGCGAAGATGTCAGGCGCCAGCGCGGTATCGATCGTGTATCGATACTGTTTCCAAAGAGCATCATGACGGGCGTGAAACCTGCTTCCGACCGGGATCGCACTCACCAGCACGATGTCCTGCGGCAGCCAGTGGCGCAGGATATAGGGCAACTGCGTCACCGGTATGCGATCGCTCGGCAAGACGAAGTGCAACGCCTGACATCTCGCGTGAACACCACTGTCGGTTCTGCTGGCTCCAAAGGTTTCCACCGCGCATCCCCATAATGATTGCATGACCCGTTCCACTTCGCCTTGCACCGTTCGCAGGTTTCGTTGCCGCGCAAAACCATGAAAGTCCGTACCGTCGTAGGAGAGGATGCATTTGACCTTCTGCATGGCGCCCGACTGTCCTATTCGACGAGTTCGATATACACCATCTCTGTGGCGTCGCCTCGCCGCGGCCCCAATTTGAGAATGCGGGTGTACCCGCCCTGGCGATCGGCAAAGCGGGGCCCGATCTCGGCGAACAGTTTTTGCAGCACATTCTGCCGCATTTCACCCTCCATAGCCTCCGGACGCACATAACGGGCGGCCAGCCGGCGCGAATGCAGATCGCCCCGCTTCGCGAGCGTCACCATCTTGTCTGCCAGTTTGCGCAGTTCCTTCGCCTTTGCTTCCGTCGTGCGGATGCGTTCATACATAAACAGGTCCGTCACCAAACTGCGAAACAACGCTTCGCGTGATCCGGTGCGGCGATTCAATTTGCGGTAACTCACCACCGAGCCCTCCTTTGAACAGAATAATGCCGTCGCTGGGCCGCGCTATTCCTCAGGACGCAGACCGAGACCCAGGCGTTCCAGTTTTTCCTGCACTTCTTCCAACGACTTACGGCCGAGATTGCGGACTTTCATCATCTCCTCTTCCGTTTTGACGCACAGTTCCTGAACCGTATTGATGCCGGCGCGTTTGAGACAGTTATAGGACCGGACGGACAGATCAAGTTCCTCAATCGTCATCTCAAGGACCTTGTCGCGCCGTTCTTCACCACGCTCCACAGGCGCGTCGTGACTCCGCACGCGATCAGTCAGTCCCATGAACAGATACAGCTGGTCCGCCAGGATATTGGCAGCGAGACTCACGGCTTCATCGGGGTGCACGCTGCCGTCGGTCCAGACTTCGAGAGTCAGTTTGTCATAATCGGTAACCTGCCCCACTCGGGTGTTCTCCACCTGATAGTTGACACGGTAGATTGGCGAAAAAATGGAATCGATCGGCAATACGCCGATTTCCTGCTCCTCACCCTTGTTCAAATGGGCCGGGACGTATCCACGCCCGTTGCGGGCGGCGATTTCACCGTAAATGTGTGCGCCCGGCGCCAATGTGGCAATGTGCAGCTCGGGGTTGAGAATCTCAACATCCGAATCGGCCCGGATGTCTCCGGCCTTGATCTCCCCGCCTTCGTCCGCTTCGATGATGAGTTTTTTCATCTCATCGGAATGGATCTTGAGCGCGAGCCGTTTGATATTGAGGATTACTTCTGTCGTGTCCTCAACCACTCCGGCAATCGTGGAGAATTCGTGCAGGACGCCTTCGATTTTTACCGATGTGGCAGCCGCTCCTGACAGCGAAGAAAGGAGGATTCGCCGCAGCGAATTGCCAAGAGTCGTGCCGTACCCTCTTTCGAGCGGCTCTACGATAAACTTGCCGTATTTCCCGTCTTCACTCAAGGTTTCTGTCTCGATCCGGGGTTTTTCAATCTCGATCATCCTCATAACCCTCCCTCAGGGCGACGCCAATGCGCAACATGGACCAGATTCGTCTGCGAAGGCCATGTCTCTTTGCTTAACGCGAATAGTACTCAATGATAAGCTGCTCGGATACCGGCACATCAATCTCCTCACGCGCCGGAAGGCGCACAACGCGGCCCGTGCGGGCGATCGTATCGCGCTCAAGCCATGCCACTACCGTCTTGCCTTCCGCCGCTTCCAGCAACTCCTTGAACTTTGGCGACAGAGCGCTCTTTTCGCGCAATGATACCGTTTCGCCCACCTTCAATTGATAGGAGGGAATGTCGACGCGGCGTCCGTTGACCGCAAAGTGGCCATGCTTGACGAGTTGACGCGCCTCCGGTCGGGAAGCGGCAAATCCGAGACGGTAGACCACATTGTCAAGACGCGTCTCAAGCAACGCCAGCAACCTGTCGCCGGTGATTCCCTTTTGCCGCGCGGCCTGTTCATAGTACGCGTGAAACTGTTTTTCGAGCACGCCGTACACGCGCCGCGCTTTCTGTTTCTCCCGCAATTGCAGGCCGTATTCGCTTGTCCGCTTGCGCCCTTGCCCATGTTGGCCAGGCGCATAGCCGCGGCGGTCAATCGCACATTTGTCTGTGTAGCAACGTTCGCCCTTCAGGTACAGCTTGACGCCTTCGCGGCGGCAGAGCCGACATACGGGATCGGTATATCTCGCCATTCTAGTATGCACACCTCCTGGTAGGATTATGCGGCTTGCGCATAGAATCGCCGTGCGCCGCATACACTGATTGGTTCAGGGTCATACGCGGCGCCTTTTGGGCGGGCGACACCCGTTGTGCGGAATCGGCGTCACGTCCTTGATTGCCGACACTTCAAGACCCGCCGCCTGCAGCGAACGGATGGCGGCTTCGCGACCCGCTCCGGGGCCCTTCACGTACACCTCGACCGTTTTCATGCCGTGTTCCATCGCCGTCTTCGCGGCGGAATCCGCTGCCATTTGGGCGGCGAACGGAGTGCTCTTGCGGGAGCCCTTGAAGCCGAGGGCGCCGGAACTTGCCCAACTCAGGGCATTGCCGGTCGTATCCGTGATGGTCACAATCGTGTTGTTGAAGGTCGAGCGAATATGCGCGATCCCGGTGTCAATATTTTTTCTGTCACGGCGTTTGGGCCGTGACGCGGCCGCAGACTTGCGCTTTACCTTGGTCGCCACAAAAACGCCTCCTTATTTCTTCTTGCCGGCCACTGTGCGCCGCGGTCCCTTGCGGGTGCGAGCGTTCGTCTTGCTGCGCTGGCCCCGCACCGGCAGGCCTTTGCGGTGGCGCATGCCCCGGTAAGAACCGATTTCGATCAACCGTTTGATGTTCAGAGCCACTTCGCGGCGAAGATCCCCTTCCACCTTCAGGGTCTTGTCAATCTCGTCGCGGAGTTTTTGCACCTCATCCTCCGTCAGATCGCGAACCCGTGTGTCCGGATTCACGCCTGTCTTTTCAAGGATGGCGTTTGACGTGGAACGGCCGATTCCAAAAATATACGTCAGGCCAATTTCGATTCGCTTTTCGCGAGGCAAGTCAACGCCTGCGATACGAGCCATTCACTGCACCTCCCACTTATGGTCCGCCGCGATTGCGGCCTAGCCCTGTCGCTGTTTGTGTTTCGGGTTCTCGCAGATCACCATGACATTCCCCTTGCGCCGAATGATCTTGCACTTCTCGCAAATGGGTTTAACAGACGGACGCACTTTCATGGTTCAAACCTCCTTGCGTCAGACTCCACGTGAATCGCGCAGGTCACTTGTAGCGATATGTGATCCTGCCCCGCGTCAAATCGTATGGTGACAATTCTACCGTAACGCGGTCACCAGGTAAAATCTTAATGTAATTCATGCGGATTTTACCGGAAACGTGGGCCAAAATCTTGTGACCGTTCTCCAGTTCAACGCGAAACATCGCGTTTGGCAGCGGTTCGATCACCTTGCCTTCAACTTCGATGACATCGTCTTTGGCCATCGGCAGTTCCCCCTTCACACTTCACGGCTTCGTGAATACGGCCTCTTCTAAAGCACGGTCAGCAGCACAGGTCCCTGGTCGTCCACCGCCACAGTATGCTCAAAGTGAGCGCAGAGCGACCCGTCTTCAGTGACCACAGTCCAATTGTCAAGGAGGGTCCGAACATCCGGTCCGCCTGCGTTGACCATTGGTTCGATGGCCAGAACCACTCCCGCTTTCAGCCGGAGACCCTTGCCAGGCGGGCCGTAATTCGGGATTTGCGGCGCTTCGTGCATCTCCCGGCCGATGCCGTGCCCGACGTATTCCCGAACGATCGACATACCCTTCGGTTCAACATAGCTCTGAATCGCATGCGAGATATCCGACAGACGATGGCCGACCATTGCCCGCTTAATGCCCTCGTACAGAGACGCCTCCGTCACGTCGAGAAGTCGCCGCGCCTCTTGCGAAATGGAGCCAACCGCGTAGGTGTACGCCGAATCGCCATGATAGCCTTTGAAAAAGGCGCCGATATCCACAGACACGATATCGCCCTCGTGCAACACTCGATCCCCGGGTATCCCATGAACCAACTCTTCATTGACGGATGTGCAGATGGCGGCCGGAAATCCCTGATAGCCTTTGAATGACGACGTCGCGCCCGCCTTGTGAATGACCTGTTCTACGACGCTGTCCAGATCTTTGGTTGTAACGCCCGGCGCCACCATGCGTTTCACTTCCGCATGGGCCATGGCGACGATGCGCCCAGCTTCGCGCATGATCTCCAGTTCGTGCCGGGATTTCACAGAAATCATGAATGGTCGCCCCGCAACGCCTGTCGTATCTCATCATACACGTGTCCTATGGGACGTTCACCGTCAATGGTTGCCAACAGTCCGCGCTTCTCATAGAACTCGGAAAGCATTCTCGTGCGCTCCAGATTTTCCCGCAGCCGCACCGATACGGCTTCCGGCCTGTCGTCCGCCCTCTGGATCAGCGCGCCTCCACAGCGATCACAGACGCCGGCGCTGCGGGGCGGATGGAAAGCCGCATGATAACTCGCGCCGCAATCCGGACACACGCGGCGGCCGGTCAGCCTCTGCAGAAGTTCCGTCTCGCTCACCAGAAGATAGAGCACATGCGTCAGGCCCAAGCCTTCCTCCGCGAGCATGCCGTCCAGCGCCTGCGCCTGGGGCAGGGTTCTCGGGAAGCCGTCAAGCAGAAAACCATGCCTGGCGTCCGCTTGCCCGAGACGCTCGCGGACAAGGCGAATCGTCAGTTCGTCCGGCACCAGCAACCCTTTGTCGAGATACTCCTGCACTTCCTTGCCAAGCGGCGTCTTCGCGGCTTTGGCTTCACGAAACATATCGCCTGTGGCAATATGCGGAATATGGAACTCCTCAGTGATGCTGACTGCCTGTGTGCCTTTCCCAGCGCCCGGCAGACCCAGAAAGACGACTTGCATACCGATACATTCCCTTCTTGGGTTGCGTCCCTAGCGAATAAAGCCTTTGTAGTTCCGCTGCAGGACTTGCCCCTCCAACTGGCGCACCGTGTCAAGCGCCACGCCGATCACGATCAGGATTGACGTCCCGCCAAAATAAAACGCCACTCCTGTAAGTCCCGTGACGCCCATGAACAGGTAGGGCACCGCAGAAACCACGGCAAGGAACAGACCGCCAACCAACGCAATCCGGTTCAGTACCCAGATGAGGTACTCTTCAGTCGGTTTGCCGGGTCGAATCCCGACGATATAGCCGGCGTTCTTCTCCATCTGCTCAGCCAACTGACTGGGATTGATCTGAACAAATGTGTAGAAAAACGTGAATCCGATGATGAGCGCCATTTCCGCCACGATAAAGAATGTGGACGTCGGACTGAACGTGTTGAGGAACCACTGTCCTACCCGGTTGCCCGGAAAGAACTGTGCGACGATCGTCGGAAAAAACAGCAGCGAGGTCGCAAAGATGACCGGGATGACGCCCGCGGCATTGACCTTGAACGGCAGGAACGTGCTTTGGCCGCTGTATACTTTCTGCCCCACCTGTTTTTGCGAATACTGCACGGGTATACGGCGCACGCCCTGCTGCACGAAAATCACAAAGACCACCAGAATAAGCAGCCCGGCCAGAACAGCCAACACCTTTACGATATTCAGGAACAACTGCCCCTGATGGGCGTAAAACCAGTTGGTGTAGATTTGCGGGATCACGACTTCCAACCGCGAGAGAATGCTCAGGAAGATGATGATCGAAATCCCGTTGCCAACGCCCTTGTCGGTAATCTGCTCGCCAAGCCACATCAGAAATGTGGTTCCCGCCGTCAGGGTGAGCGCGATCAGGATGAAGGTCCAGATGCTCGGATCCAGAATGAAGCCCGGCCCCAGTTCGCGGCTGAACGAGTAAGTCAGGGCTGTGGATTGCACCAGACCCAGAAAGATCGTCAGATAGCGCGTCCATTGGTTGAGTTTCGCGCGGCCCGTCTCGCCCTCTTTCGACCAATCCTCCCATTGCTGGATGACTCCCATTTGCAGCAGCTGCACGATAATCGAAGCTGTCACATACGGGTAAATGCTCATCGAGAAAATCGAGAAGTTGAAGAGCGCGCCGCCGGAAAATGTGTTCAGCAATCCCACCACGGGACTCTTGGCCGCAATCGACTGCAGCATGGAAGCGTTGACGCCCGGTACGGGAATCACGGCGCCAATGCGGTACACCGCCAGAATCATCAACGTGATGAGCAGGCGCTTGCGCAGATCCTTAGCTCGCCACAGCCGTCCGAGGCTTTGCCACATTTAGATCACCTCTGCCGAGCCGCCGGCCGTCTCAATCTTCTCTTTGGCGGCGCCTGAGAACGCGTGCGCGCGAACGGTCAGCGCCGCGCTCAGCTCTCCCAACGCCAGGATCTTGACGCCGTCGCGCACAGCCTTGACGATACCCGCATCTTCCAGGACTTCGGGTGTGACGACAGTTCCCGCTGCAAATCGCCCCAGGTCCTTGAGGTTGACAATACTCCACTCTTTTTTAAACGGGGCGTTTGTAAACCCGCGTTTTGGCAGACGGCGAAACAGCGGCGTCTGCCCGCCCTCAAAGCCTGGACGCACCCCTCCGCCCGTGCGGGCCCACTGGCCCTTGTGCCCGCGGCCAGACGTCTTGCCCATACCCGAACCGATCCCTCGACCGAGTCGCTTGCGCGTCTGCCGCGATCCAGGAGCGGGCGTCAATTCATGCAATTTCATCATTATCCCTCCAAGACCACTCTAGGCGTCGATCTCAGTCACCTGCACCATGTGGGCCACTTTGTCCAACATGCCGCGAAGTCCCGGGTTATCGTCACGCGTGACCGTTTGGTTCAGTTTGCGCAGTCCCAGCGATTGCACTGTGGCGCGCTGCACCTCCGTGCGGCCGATCAGACTCCGGACCAGCTTGATCTGCAATTGTGCCATTGCCGTTCGACCTCCTGTCCTGAAACATAGTCCCTGCCGGTCGGAGTCATGTATTGTGCCCCTGCGAAGTCCACCGCTGTCACCAAACTCGCGACGGGCGCAATACATGACTCCTCCCCAAGTCGGCTTGGCATCCCTGAAAAACGCCGGAGCCGCATAGAGATGTCTAGCCGTACAATTCTTCGACCGTTTTCCCGCGCAACTTGGCCACATCCTCCGGCCGTTTGATGGAGGATAGACCCTGCAGGGTCGCGTGAACCATATTGATCGAGTTTGAAGAACCGAGCGACTTTGTCACGATATCCTTGATGCCGGCAAGTTCAAGCACGGCCCGCACGGGCCCGCCGGCGATAACTCCGGTCCCTTCGCGCGCCGGTTTGATGAGAACCCTGCCCGCGCCAAAACGGCCAATTGTTTCATGGGGCACCGTTGTGCCTTTCAAGGCGACATTGATCAGATTTTTCTTCGCGTCTGCGACGCCCTTGCGAACCGCTTCCTGCACTTCGGCAGCCTTGCCGAGACCGGCCCCCACATTTCCATGGCCGTCTCCCACGACGACAAGCGCGCTAAAACTGAACCTGCGGCCGCCCTTGACAACCTTGGCGACCCGATTGATTGAGACAACCTTTTCGGAGAGATCCAGACTGGATGCTTCTATACGCACGAACGATTTCCCTCCCTTGCCGAGTATTTAAAACACGAGACCCGCCTCACGGGCAGCGTCCGCCAGGGCCTGAATGCGGCCGTGGTACAAATACCCGCCGCGGTCAAACACCACAGCCGTGATTCCGGCAGCGACCGCGCGCTCCGCCACCAGTTTGCCGATCGCCTGCGCCGCCGCAACCGTGTTGCCGCGTCCGATCCCGGCTCGGATATCCTTTTCCACAGTCGACGCCGACACGATCGTTCGCGCGGCGCCATCATCCACAACCTGCGCGTAGATGTGGTTGCCAGAACGAAACACGTTCAGACGCGGACGGCTGGCGGTGCCGCTCAACTGGCGGCGAATCCGGGCATGCCGCCGGGTGCGCACCGCTTGTTTGTCCGGTTTTGTAATCACAGTCTCACACTCCTACTGTATGTCCAAGTTGGTCCACCATGCAGACCCGATCCTTACTTCTTGCCAGTCTTCCCAACTTTACGGCGAACGACTTCCTTCTCATAGCGAATGCCTTTGCCCTTGTACGGCTCGGGTTTGCGCAGATCGCGAATATTGGCTGCGAACAGGCCGACCTTTTCCTTGTCGATCCCTTTGATGATCAGGCGGTTGTTGGCCGGCACATCGATCTCCAGTCCATCCGCCGGCGTCACTTCCACGGGATGGGAGAAACCGAGCGACAGCGTCACCTTGTTCCCTGACTTGGCGGCGCGGTATCCGACGCCCACCAGTTCAAGCACTTTCTGATACCCGTTGGTCACGCCCTCCACCATATTGAACACCACGCTGCGGGTCGTGCCGTGAAGGCTTCTGTGCTGCTTCGAGTCGGAAGGACGTTCCACAAGCACCTCGCCGCCTTCGATCCGCACGACCATATCCGGATGCACCTCGCGAGTCAGCGTGCCTTTTGGGCCCTTGACAGTCACCACGCGACCCTCCAACGACACATCAACGCCAGCGGGAATCGCTATTGGCTTTCTTCCTATACGGGACATTTCGACACCTCCTCACCTGCAGGACATGCACTCCTGCCGTTCCACTACCACACGTAACAGAGCACTTCTCCGCCGACCTTGTCCTGACGCGCCTGTTTGTCGGTCATAATGCCTCGCGAAGTCGATACGATGGCGATTCCAAGGCCGCCCAAAACGCGCGGCAATTCCTCCGCTCCGGCGTACACGCGCAACCCCGGCTTGCTGATGCGCTTGAGTCCGGTAATGACCCTCTGGCTGTTGGGACCATATTTTAAATGCACGCGAATGGTGCCCTGCTTGTTGTCACGGATGAACTCAGCGTCGCGAATATAGCCCTCAGCCTTTAAAATATCAGCAATCGCCCGCTTGATTCCTGAGCCCGGGATGTCGACCTTTTCGTGGCCAACCATGTTGCCGTTGCGAATGCGGGTTAGCATATCCGCAATTGGATCCGTCATCACCATGGCCGTACAACCTCCTTTCTTCTCCGCTACCAGCTGGCCTTGGTTATGCCAGGCAGCTGGCCTTGATGGGCCAGTTCACGAAAACAGATCCGGCAAATGCCAAACTTGCGAAGCACTGAGTGCGGCCGCCCGCAGCGGGTGCAGCGGGTGTAGGCGCGCGTACTGAACTTCGGCGCCCTCTGAGCCTTGATGATCATTGATTTTTTGGCCACGATTCTACCCCCTTGCCCTAGGATTGGCGGAATGGCATCCCCAATTCGGTCAGGAGAGCCCGCGCCTCTTCATCCGTCTTGGCAGTCGTCACGATCACGACATCCATGCCGCGCACCTTGTCGATGCGATCATAGTCGATCTCCGGAAAGATCAATTGTTCGCGCAGTCCAAGAGTGTAGTTGCCGCGCCCGTCAAACGACTTGGGCGAGACGCCGCGAAAGTCGCGAACGCGGGGCAACGCGATGTTGAACAATTTGTCAAGGAAGTGGAACATGCGTTCGCCGCGCAGCGTTACCTTCACGCCAATCTTTTGCCCCTCGCGCAGCTTGAACCCGGCGATCGACTTCTTGGCGCGCGTCACCACCGGCTTCTGCCCTGCGATCAGAGTCAGATCGCCGACCGCGTTGTCCAGCACCTTCTCGTTTTGGGCGGCTTCGCCAACCCCCATGTTGATGACGACCTTTTCTACGCGCGGAACCTGCATCACGCTGCGATAGCTAAATTTTTGCACCATGCTGCCCACAACGTTGCTCTGATAATGGTCCCTCAGTCTTGCCATCTCGAACGCCTCTCTTCCGGCCTGGCTACTTGTCGATCACTTCGCCAGACTTTTTCGCAAACCGCACCTTGGTTCCATCCGCCAACACCCTGTATCCCACCCGCGTGGGCCCGCCGGTCTTGGGGTCGACATGCGCCACATTCGACACATGGATCGGCGCCTCGCGTTCCAGGATCCCGCCGTCCGGCGCCGACATGCTCGGCTTGGTGTGCCGCTTGACGATGTTCACACCTTCGACCACCAATCGGTTCTCGCGGGGATAGACCGCCAGCACCTTGCCCTTCTTGTCGCGATCCTTGCCGGCGATCACGACAACCCGGTCGCCCTTCTTGATCCTAACCTTCGGCTGCGTCATAAAAGCGCCCCCTTTTCACAGTACCTCCGGAGCGAGAGAGATGATCTTCATGAACTCCCGATCGCGAAGCTCCCGCGCCACCGGCCCAAAGATACGCGTTCCGCGCGGGCTCTTGTCGTCACGGATAATGACGGCCGCGTTTTCGTCGAAGCGAATATAGGAACCGTCGTTGCGGCGCATCCCGCGCCGTGTGCGGACGATAACAGCCTTCACCACATCGCCTTTCTTGACAACGCCTCCTGGTGTTGCGCTCTTGACAGAGGCGACGATGATGTCTCCGATATTGCCCGTGCGACGATTCGAACCCCCAAGAACGCGAAAACACATGATTTCTTTGGCGCCCGAGTTATCGGCTACCGCCAGTCGAGTTTGCGGTTGAATCACGGCAATTGCCTCCTTTCATCCGGCGCCCGCGATGTCTTGCGCCGCGTCAAAGAATCTCCGCGCGCTTCACGATCTCGATCAACCGCCAGCGCTTGTCCCTGCTGAGTGGACGGGTCTCCATAATCTTTACGATGTCTCCCACGCGGGCCTCATTCATCTCATCATGGGCTTTGAACCTGTTCGTGTGTCTGACGCGCTTGCCATACAGCGGATGCGGTTTTGTCGTTTCCACCGCGACCACGATCGTCTTCTGCATTTTGTCGCTGACCACAGTGCCCTGACGCATCTTGCGGTCATTACGGTCCTGACTCATACCTCTGCCTCTCCTTTCTGCCGCGCTCAGCCGATGCCGAGTTCACGCTCGCGGATGATGGTTTTGGCCCGAGCGATCTGCTTGCGGACCTCCCTGACTCGCATGGGATTCTCGCATTGTCCGGTGGCCAACTGAAAACGCAGGTTGAAAAGCTCTTCCTTCAGAGAACCGATCTCCTGCAACAACTCAACATCGGTCTTGCTGCGGAGGTCTTTAACTTTCATCGAGCTCACCCCCTGCATCTTCACGGAACACAAATCTGGTCTTGATCGGCAGTTTATGCGCAGCGAGGCGCAGCGCTTCGCGGGCCACCTCTTCCGGAACTCCGGCGAGTTCAAACAGGATGCGTCCAGGTTTGACGACCGCCACCCATTTTTCCGGCGACCCCTTCCCGCTCCCCATCCGCGTTTCGGCAGGCTTGGCAGTCACAGGCTTGCTCGGGAAAATCTTGATCCATACCTTGCCGCCGCGGCGAATGTAGCGCGTCATCGCAATACGGGCAGCCTCTATTTGCCGGTTCGTGATCCAGGCCGGCTCCAGCGCCTGCAGCCCAAATTCCCCGAATGTCACCTCGTTGCCGCCCTTGCTCATGCCTTTCATGCGCCCGCGATGCTCTTTGCGGTGCAATACGCGTTTCGGCATCAACATGGTTTGTTACCTCCCTATTCAGAAAATCGCTGGTCTGTGCCCGCCGGACGGCTCATGCATGCCGCTGCCGCTCAGACAGCCGCGGCCTGACGGCCGCTAATACTCGCTGCATCGGCATGCATGAGCCGTCCAAGCCCGAGAATCGCCGCAGGCGCCCTGGAAGTCTATTCGGCGTCCTTCTTCGTCCGCGCCGGCAAAATCTCACCGCGATAGATCCAGACTTTGACGCCAATCCGTCCATATGTGGTATGCGCTTCCGTCAATGCGTAGTCGATATCCGCCCGCAGCGTGTGAAGCGGCACCGTGCCTTCCGAATACCCCTCGGTGCGTGCGATGTCGGCCCCGCCGAGCCGGCCCGAGACCTGCACCTTGATTCCCTTGGCCCCTGCCCGCAAAGTGCGCTGAATGGCCTGCCGCATCGCGCGCCGGAAGGCCACGCGACGTTCCAGTTGCTGCGCGATGTTGTCAGCCACCAGTTTGGCGTCCAGATCAGCCGCCTTGATCTCGTTGATGTTGATGTGCACCCGCTTGCCTGTCAACTCCGTGAGTTGATTGCGCAGCGTATCGACTTCGGTGCCGCCTTTGCCAATGACCATGCCTGGTTTAGCCGTGTAGACCGTCACGTTGATGCGATTTGCCGCCCGCTCAATGATCACCCGCGACACGGCGGAATCCTTCAGACGTTTCAGCACAAACGCACGAACGCGAAGATCCTCGTGCAGCAGCCCCTTATACTCCTTCTTGCCTGCATACCACTTTGACTCCCAATCCCTGATGATGCCAATACGCATGCCAACGGGGTGAACCTTTTGACCCATGCGGCGAATCCCTCCCTACTTTTCGGTCACGACCACAGTGACGTGGCTCGAATGTTTTAAGATACTGAACGCCCTGCCCTGCGAACGCGGATGGAATCGCTTGAGGGTCGTTCCCTGATCCACGAAAATCCTGCTCACGATCAGCCGTTCCACATCCATGCTGTAGTTGTGTTCCGCATTGGCGATCGCGGAACGCAGGACCTTTTCCACCACTGGCGACCCCGCCTTGGGCGTGTTCTTCAGTATGGCGATCGCTTCTCCAACGGCCTTCCCGCGAATCAGGTCGACCACCAGCCGAACCTTGCGTGGAGCGATGCGAACGTGCCTAGCGATTGCTGTCGCTTCCATTTCCGACTTACCCCCTTTGCCACTTCGCTCCTGCGGCGTTCAGCGACGCCCCCAAGGCCCTTACCGCGAACGCGAAGATCTCTCATCGCCCGCATGGCCCTTGAATGTGCGCGTCGGCGCGAACTCGCCCAGTTTGTGCCCGACCATGTCTTCAGAAATATACACGGGCACGTGTTTGCGTCCATCATGCACGGCAATCGTATGGCCGACAAACTGCGGAAAAATCGTCGATCTGCGCGACCATGTCTTGATGACCCGCTTCTCATTGGCGGTATTCAGGCGATCCACCTTTTTTAACAGATGGTCATCGGCAAACGGCCCTTTCTTCAGCGAACGTCCCATATGAGCGCCCTCCTTTCACTTACTTCTTGCGGCGACGCACAATATACTTGTCAGTCTGATGGCGCTTCTTACGCGTCTTTTTGCCAAGCGTGGGCTTGCCCCAGGGTGACATCGGCGATTTCCGGCCGATCGGCGCCCGCCCTTCGCCCCCGCCGTGAGGATGGTCATTCGGATTCATAACCACACCGCGTACGGTCGGCCGCAAGCCCAGCCACCGGGAACGGCCCGCCTTGCCCAGGTTGATGTTCTCGTGATCGAGGTTGCCCACCTGGCCAACGCTCGCGCGACACTCCTTGCGAACCATGCGAACCTCGCCCGACGACAGCCGCAGTTGAGCGTAATTCCCATCCTTGGCCAGCAACTGCGCCTCCGCCCCGGCCGCGCGCGCCAACTGACCGCCTTTGCCGGGCTTCAACTCCACGTTGTGCACGACCGTGCCCACAGGAATCGCGGACAGCGGCAACGCATTGCCCGGCTTGATATCCGCGTCCGGACCGGAATGGATCATGTCGCCAACCTTCAGTCCGACCGGCGCCAAAATATAGCGCTTCTCGCCATCCACGTAATGAATCAGCGCAATGCGGGCGGAGCGGTTGGGGTCATATTCGATCGTGGCAACACGCCCTGGTATGCCATCTTTGTCGCGTTTAAAATCGATAATTCTGTACTGCCGCTTATGACCGCCGCCGCGATGCCGAGTCGTGATCTTACCTTGATGGTTGCGGCCAGCGCGCTTCGGCAGGGCCTCAAGCAGAGACTTCTCCGGCGTCTGCGTCGTAATCTCATCGAACTCCGCCACCGACATGAAGCGCCGACCAGGCGAAGTCGGTTTGTACTTTCTAATCGCCAAGGGATATCCCTCCTTTACCACTCACCATTAGTCGCCCGCAAAGAACTCCGGCTGCCGGGAATCTTCCGTCAGCTTGACCAGCGCCTTTTTCCACTTGGACGTAAAGCCGTAATGACGCCCAAACCGCTTGCGCTTGGGTTTCACCCACATCGTGTTGACACGCGCCACCTTGGCTCCGGGAAACACGGACTCGACCGCCGCCGCAATCTCGATCTTGTTGGCATCTCCCGCCACTTCGAAGGTGTACACGTACTGCTCCATCTGTTTCGTCGCCTTTTCGGTTATGACAGGCCGCTTGATGATATCGCGAGGGTCCTTCACTGCGCAAACACCTCCTCGACTCTTGCAACCCCGGCCGCAGTGATGACCAGACGCTCATACGCCAGCAAATCGTAGACGTTCAGGGCGTCTGCCGCAGAGTAGGACATGCCGGGAATGTTTCTCAGCGAACGGTAGACATTCTCATCCTTGACCGCGTCCACAAGCAGAGCCTTTGAAGAGACGCCCAGCGCCCTCAGAGCGGCGGCCATAACCTTGGTCTTGGCCTCCTGGACCGCCAATTGATCCAACACGAGAATCAGGCCGTCATGCACTTTAGTCGTGAGGGCGGAGCGAAGCGCCAACCGCCGGATCTTCTTCGGCAGGGCATAGGCGTAACTGCGCGGCGTTGGTCCGTGAACCGTTCCCCCTCCAACCCACTGCGGAGAGCGGATGCTTCCCTGACGCGCGCGTCCAGTTCCCTTTTGCCGCCACGGTTTGCGTCCGCCGCCGCGAACTTCCGAGCGGCCTTTCACCTTGTGCGTCCCCGCGCGGCGCGAGGCGAGCTGGCTCTGCACCGCCTCGAACATCGCATGTTGGTTGACTGCCGTATTCCATACGGAATCGGACAACTCGATCTCACCGACAGCCTCCCCCTGCAGATTATAAACGGGTACTTTTGCCATGCTGTTGCAACCTCCTTTCCCGATCTGAAATCACCGTTTTTTAACCGCCGACTTCACCGTTACAAATGAGTTTCTTGGTCCAGGAACAGCGCCTTTGATAAGCAATAGATTGCGTTCCCTGTCCACGCGCACCACTTGCAGGTTCTGTACGGTCACACGTTCATGCCCCATGCGCCCAGCCATCGTCTGCCCTTTGAAGACGCGGTTTGCGTTGATCGAACCGAGGGAACCGACGCCGCGGTGATACTTGGAACCATGCGCCATCGGGCCGCGCGACTGATTATGCCGCTTTACCGGACCGGCGTTTCCCTTGCCTTTGGACACGCCGACAACATCGACGACATCGCCGTCTTGAAAAGTATCGGCAAACACCTCTTGACCCACCGTATATTCCTGAGCCAGCGGACCACGAAGTTCCCGAACGTAGCGCTTGGCCACCGTGTTGGCTTTGGCGGCGTGGCCGGCAAGCGCTTTGATCGGCCGCTTCATGTCGGCAAACCCCAGTTGCACGCTGCTGTATCCGTCCGTCTGCGGAGTCTTGACCTGCAAAACCACACATGGACCAGCCTCCACAACAGTCACGGGAACAACATTCCCGTCTTCAAGAAACACTTGCGTCATGCCAAGTTTGCGTCCCAGAATGCCCTTCATCATCCTACACCTCCCATTGCCTGGCCTTATCCTGAAAAACGCCGCAGGCGCTTTTTCTTCCCGGTTGTTGGTGCCGCGCAGCGGCATCAAAGCTTATCTTCTAGAGTTTGATCTCGATATCCACGCCTGACGGCAGATCCAGGCGCATCAACGCATCTACAGTTTGCGGCGTTGGGCTGAGTATATCGATCAAGCGCTTATGTGTACGCATCTCAAACTGTTCGCGCGAGTCTTTGTACTTGTGCGGTGAGCGCAAAATGGTAATGATCGACTTGTCAGTCGGCAGCGGGATCGGCCCCGCTACACCAGCGCCGGAACGTTTCGCTGTCTCCACAATCTTCTCGGCGCTCTGATCAAGGAGCTTATGGTCATACGCCTTCAGACGAATGCGGATCTTCTGTTTTGCCACATGAATTCCCTCCTTCGTCGCCCAATATTCACGGCAATGACGGACGACCCCAAACGCGCAGACCAAAAACTTGAGTTCCGTACCACTGGCGGCACTGGAGCCCATGCGCGGGGGGTTGCGCGTTCGCCTTCGTTGCATGCCGTTTGGACATACTCCGCAAAAATTCACCTCATTGGTACCGCATATGGCAGTCGGTACTTGAGCAACCTTTTGCTTCATCGCAGTCTGAAACCAACATTAAGAAATTATACTAAAGCGCCAGGCAAAACACAAGGAAAACTTCAATGAACTTTGCGTCACGGAGCTTGCGGCAGATAATGCTCCTGTGTGGGCCCGATAAACTGAAACTTATTCAGCGGCCAAAACACAAAATCAACGCGGCCTATGACCTTCGAAATGGGAATCGGTCCGATTACCCGACTATCCTCGCTCACGTTTCGGTTGTCGCCCATAACAAAGAGATGTCCGGGCGGAACTTTCACGGGACCAAAGTTGCGATATGGATTCATCGGGCCATTGATGAACGGCTCGCGCACGACCTTGCCATTGAGGATCAACTTGCCCTTGTACACCTGGATCGTGTCCCCCGGCACGCCGATCACACGCTTCACCCAGTCCATGCCGTCAGGCGCATGAAAGATGATGATGTCGCCGGGTTTTGGCGGTCCGAAGTAATAGGGAATCTTGTCAACCAACAAACGTTCTCCATTGAGTAGCGTCGGCTCCATAGAAATGCCATCCACGCGAAATTGGGCAAACAGGAACTGGTGAATCAGAAAAGCGATGACAAGGGCGACCAGACCCGCCTTGACCCAGTCCCAGATTCCGCTCCAGGCAGAACCCTTGCGCGGCCTGTCGGCGACTCCCGACGCCTCGCCAGATTGCGATGATTCGATTTCCTTGTTCATGGGTTCCCTCCCGAAATCAATCCTTGCCGTGCGATGAGCGCGCCAAACCAAGCATACGGATTTAATTATACATGGACGGATGAATGGCAACCACTGGCCATATGGCGAGTTGTTGCCCAGTTCCTATGTAAAAGATGAAAAAGCCGAGCGCACAGTGCCGCCCGGCTGTTTCTGCGAATCGCGTTATTTGCTGATTCCCACGACGACGCCGGCGCCCACCGTGCGACCGCCTTCGCGAATGGCGAAACGCGTTCCGTCTTCGAGCGCGATCTGGGAGATGAGCTCGACCGCCAGCGTGATGTTGTCGCCGGGCATGACCATCTCCGTACCCTCCGGCAGCGTGATGATGCCGGTGACATCCGTCGTGCGAAAGTAGAACTGTGGCCTGTAGTTGTTGAAGAAAGGGGTGTGGCGGCCGCCTTCTTCTTTCTTCAGAACATACACCTGCGCCTGAAACGTGGTGTGCGGCTTGATGGAACCCGGTTTGCAAATCACTTGCCCGCGCTCGATGTCCTTACGGTCTACGCCGCGCAGCAGCGCGCCGATATTGTCGCCTGCCTGTGCAAAATCAAGCAGCTTGCGAAACATCTCGATGCCGGTGGCGACACTCTTGCGAGGTTCTTCGGACAGACCGACGATCTCGACCTCGTCACCGACTTTGAGTTGACCGCGTTCCACACGACCCGTCGCGACAGTACCACGACCGGTGATTGTGAACACATCCTCGACTGGCATGAGAAATGGTTTATCAGTGTCCCGTTCCGGGGTCGGAATGAAGCTGTCAACGGCCGCCATCAACTCGTCGATTTTCTTCGCCCAGTCGCCCTTTGGATCTTCCAGGGCTTTGAGCGCCGATCCACGGATGATTGGCGTATCATCGCCCGGGAACTCATATTCAGTGAGCAGATCGCGAATTTCCATTTCGACGAGCTCAAGCAGTTCTTCGTCGTCGACCATGTCGCATTTGTTCATGAACACCACAATGTGCGGCACGCCAACCTGGCGAGCCAGCAAAATGTGTTCCCGCGTTTGCGGCATCGGACCGTCAGAAGCCGACACCACCAGAATCGCGCCATCCATCTGCGCCGCTCCGGTAATCATGTTTTTCACGTAGTCGGCGTGCCCGGGGCAGTCGACGTGGGCATAGTGACGATTTGCCGTTTGGTACTCAACGTGGGCGGTGTTGATCGTGATGCCGCGCTCGCGTTCTTCGGGCGCCTTGTCGATGGCGTCGTAGGCCATCGCCTGCGCCTGGCCGCTCTGCGCCAGCACCGAGGTGATGGCGGCTGTCAACGTCGTTTTCCCGTGATCGACGTGTCCAATGGTGCCAATATTGACGTGCGGTTTGTTGCGTTCAAATTTTGCTTTTGCCACTCTGGATCAGCTCCTCAATCGAAATAGTTATTACCCTTTGTTTTTGGCGATGATTTCCGCCGCCACAGATTTTGGCACTTCCTCGTACGAGGAAAATTCCATCGTAAACGTGCCTCGGCCCTGTGTGCGGGAGCGAAGCGTTGTCGCATACCCGAACATCTCTGCCAGAGGAACGTAGCCGCGGATCACTTGGGCGCCCGCCCTGGCGTCCATGCCCTCGATGCGACCGCGCCTGGAGTTGATGTCACCCATGATGTCGCCCATATATTCCTCAGGCACCACGACTTCCACCTTCATGATGGGCTCAAGCAAATAGGGATCCGCCTTCTGCGCGCCATTTTTGAGCGCCATCGATCCAGCGATGTGGAACGCCATCTCGGACGAGTCGACATCGTGATAGGAACCGTCGACGATGGTCGCTTTCACATCGATCATCGGATACCCCGCCACGATGCCATTGCGCATCGCCTCTTCAATGCCTTCGCCAACGGGCGCAATGTACTCTTTGGGCACCACGCCGCCGACGATCTTGCTTTCAAACACATAGCCCGCGCCGCGTTCAAGCGGTTCCAATTCCACCCAGGCGTGTCCATACTGGCCGCGCCCTCCCGATTGCCGCACAAACTTGCCCTCAGCGCGCACCTTGTTGCGGATGGTCTCCTTATAGGCGACCTGCGGCTTGCCGACGTTTGCCTCAACCTTGAACTCGCGAACCATGCGATCCACGATGATCTCCAGATGCAATTCGCCCATGCCGGAGATGATCGTCTGTCCCGTTTCGTGATTCGTATGCGTCCTGAACGTCGGATCTTCTTCCGCAAGTTTGTTCAGGGCGATGCCCATCTTGTCCTGGTCCGCCTTTGTCCTTGGTTCGATGGCAACCGAGATGACCGGATCCGGGAAGTCCATCGATTCCAACACGACGATGTCCTTGTCGCTGCACAGCGTGTCTCCGGTCGTGGTATCCTTTAGACCCACCGCAGCCGCGATGTCGCCCGAGTACACGTCAGATATCTCTTCCCGGTGATTCGCGTGCATCTGCAGGATGCGCCCGATGCGTTCGCGTTTGCCTTTTGTCGAGTTCAACACGTAGGAACCGGAACTGAGCGTTCCCGAGTAGACACGGAAAAACGCCAGTTTTCCGACAAATGGATCCGTCATGATCTTGAATGCAAGAGCCGCGAATGGCTCCTTGTCGTCCGCGTGTCTCTCGATCGCCTCCCCGTCCCCGTCCAGACACCTGACGGACGGAATGTCGAGCGGCGACGGCAGATAATCGACGACCGCGTCCAGCATGGGCTGAACGCCCTTGTTCCGATAGGATGAACCGCACAGAACGGGGACAAGAAGCGACTGGGTGGTGCCTTTGCGCAGCGCCCTCTTGATCTCCTCGACGGTGACTTCTTCACCATCGAGATATTTGACCATCACTTCTTCGTCCACTTCCGCAGCCGCCTCGATCAGATATGTCCGATACTCGGCCGCTTGCTCCCGGTATTCCTCCGGAATTTCCCTTGCTTCGGATGTTGTCCCCAGATCGTCCGTGTACACAATGGCGCGACTCTCGACAAGATCGATCACGCCAAGGAAATGATCTTCAGCGCCGATCGGGAGTTGAATCGCGACCGGATTGGACTTCAACCTATTGCGAATCTGATCGATACACATGAAGAAGTCGGCGCCGATAATATCCATCTTGTTTACGTACGCAATCCTCGGGACCTCGTACTTGTCGGCCTGCCGCCATACGGTCTCCGACTGCGGCTCCACGCCGCCTTTCGCGTCGAAGACGGCGACCGCGCCGTCGAGAACGCGCAGCGAACGTTCCACTTCCACCGTGAAATCAACGTGTCCGGGAGTGTCGATGATGTTGATTCGATGACCCTTCCACTGGGCAGTGGTTGCCGCGGAAGTTATGGTAATGCCGCGCTCCTGTTCCTGCACCATCCAGTCCATCGTGGCAGCGCCTTCGTGAACCTCTCCGATCTTGTGCACGCGCCCCGTGTAGAACAAAATCCGCTCTGTGGTGGTCGTCTTCCCCGCATCGATGTGTGCCATAATGCCTATGTTTCGAGTCTTCTCCAGCGGGAATTGCCTGGCCATGAACTATCGCCTCCTTTCCTTCGGTTCTTGAACGAGTCTTGTCCGCTACCAGCGATAATGGGCAAACGCCTTGTTGGCTTCCGCCATGCGATGGGTGTCTTCACGTTTTTTCACCGCGCCGCCAGCATTGTTGGAAGCATCCAAAAGCTCATTGGCGAGACGTTCGTCCATGTCCTTCTCATGCCGATTCCGCGCGTAGGTGACAAGCCAGCGGATACCGAGCGTCGTACGGCGTTCAGGCCGCACTTCGATAGGCACCTGATAGTTGGAACCGCCCACCCGACGCGCTTTCACTTCAAGAACGGGCATAATGTTTTTCAGAGCGTTGTCAAATACTTCGATCGGGTCTTTCCCACCCCGCTCACGGACTTTATCAAATGCGCTGTAGACGATGTTCTGCGCGATTCCGCGCTTGCCATCGACCATGACTCTGTTGATCAGGCGCGTCACCTGCTTGTTTGCGTACACCGGATCAGGCATGACATCGCGCCGCGGAACAGGTCCTTTTCTCGGCAAAACCGCCGCCTCCTTTCAACATGCCGGGAGTTCCAGAAAGCCTTGCATCCCGGAGCCTTGCTGTTTCTTCTGGAGCATTACTTTTTCTTCTTCGGGCGCTTTGCCCCATACTTGGACCGCGCTTGCTGACGGTCTTTGACGCCGGCCGTATCCAGGGCGCCGCGCACAATGTGATAGCGCACGCCAGGCAGATCTTTGACGCGTCCTCCACGCACAAGCACCACCGAGTGCTCCTGCAGATTGTGCCCGATACCCGGAATGTAGGCCGTGACCTCTATCCCGTTGGTCAAACGGACACGCGCATATTTGCGAAGCGCTGAGTTCGGTTTCTTGGGAGTCATGGTCCCCACCCGCGTGCACACTCCACGCTTTTGCGGCGACGGCAGGTCAGTCTGTTCCTTGTGATAGCTGTTGTACCCCTTTTGCAGGGCAGGCGCTCCAGACTTCTCCTCGATTGCCATTCGCCCCTTGCGCACAAGCTGGTTTATCGTCGGCACATCGCACACCTCCTTCTTTCCAAATCCGCAAGGCCACAGACCCTGGCGGTTCATTCGTTGTGCAAATGAAAGAGATCCGGCAGGTCGTATCGCCATTCGCAACCTGCGATCTCGATGTATCGCCTATTCCTCGCGCAAAAAACCCACCGCCGAAGCCCTCACCTTCAAGCCGCAGGCGCGCCCCAAGGCCATCTGCGAGTCAACCCAGGAGACCTTGATGGACCGCTCCTTGCAGAGCGTCAGGACTGGATTGATCACCCTGCGATCCGTATCGCGGGCCAGTACGACCTCAGTCAACCACCCTTTTTGCAACGCCCGTAAAGTGGACGAAACACCGACCGTGCGCATCCGCTGCTGTTTCACTCGCTGATACACAGGTACGCCCCCCACCTTCATGCATAGGCACACTTCGGTATACTATCACCGCGACTCGGACAGTGTCAAGTAGAGAGCGAAGCCGCGAAGTCCCCCGACGCTTCGCCCCGACACTGTGCCCGTGGCGAGTTTGGCGCAGCCATGTCTGAGCAGGGGGGGCACAGTATATGACTCCAACAGGCATGAAGGTCTATTCCGTCGCGTCGACGGCGATCGCTTCCAGGAGAGTCTCTTCCTGCTCGGGAATCTCAGGGTCTGCGAACTCCTCGTGCTCTTCTTCGGGCGCAAGGGTATCCACGATCTGAATATTGCGGTACCGCGACATGCCCGTGCCCGCCGGAATGAGTTTCCCGATGATCACATTCTCCTTCAGGCCGAGCAGACGATCCACCTTGCCTTTGATGGCCGCCTCCGTCAGGACGCGCGTGGTTTCCTGGAACGACGCCGCCGACAGGAAGGAGTCCGTTTCCAGCGACGCCTTCGTGATGCCGAGGAGCGCGGGCCGCGCTACGGCCGGCTCGCCTCCGGCGAGCAGAACGCGGCGGTTCGCGTTCTCATACTCCTGCAGATCGGCGTATGTCCCCGGCAAGAGTTCGGTCGTGCCGCTATCCACAATTCTGACCTTGCGCATCATCTGCCTGATCATGACTTCCACGTGTTTGTCGTTGATGTCCACGCCCTGCATCCGATAAACGCGCTGCACCTCGCGAAGCAGATAATTCTGCACCCCGCGAAGACCTTTGACGCGCAGCATTTCCTTCGGATCGACGGACCCCTCCGTCAGTTCATCGCCCGCCTCAAGCGTCTGTCCGACGCTGACCCGAATCCGCGAACCAAACGGCACGGCGTACACCTTCGTTTCGCTGTCCCCAGTGATTTCGATCTCTCGCTTGTCCTTGACTTCCCGAACTTCCGTGACGGACCCGGCGAGTTCAGTGATGGTGGCCTGACCTTTCGGGTTTCGCGCTTCAAACAATTCCTGTATCCGCGGGAGACCATGGGTAATGTCGTCGCCGGCGACGCCGCCGGTGTGGAACGTCCGCATGGTCAACTGCGTGCCTGGCTCGCCGATCGACTGCGCCGCGATAATACCCACCGCCTCGCCGATCTCCACCATCTTGCCGGTGGCCAGATTGCGTCCGTAACAGCGGATGCACACCCCATGGCGCGCGCGGCAGACAAGCACGGATCGAATGGTGAGCGTCGTAATCCCCGCATCAATGATGTTGCGCGCAATGACCTCGTCGATGAGATGGTTGCGTTCCACAAGCACTTCTCTGGTTGCGGGATGATACACAGTCTCAAAAGCAATCCGCCCGGTAATGCGATCATACAGTTCCTCAAGAACCTCTTTGCCATCCCGCATTTCCTCTACGACGATACCCCTGTCCGTGCCGCAGTCGTCGATGCGCACGATGGTATCCTGGGCGACATCGACCAGCCGACGGGTGAGATACCCCGAATCAGCAGTCCGCAGGGCCGTATCGGCAAGACCTTTGCGAGCTCCGTGCGTCGAGATGAAATACTCAAGCACCGACAATCCTTCACGAAAGTTGGATTTGATAGGCAACTCAATGATTCTCCCTGACGGATTGGCCATCAGTCCGCGCATGCCCGCCAGCTGTGTGATCTGCGACACGGAACCGCGCGCGCCCGAATTGGCCATCATGTAGATCGGATTGAACCGATCAAGCGAATCCATCAGCGTATTGGTCAAGTCGTCTTTGGCGTTGCTCCAGATGCTGATGAAGCGGTTATAACGCTCCTCTTCCGTAATCAGGCCGCGCCGGAACTGCATGAGCACCGTGTCTTCCTTCTGCTCGGCCTCTGCCAGTATCGTTTTCTTTTGCTCCGGCACGTAAATGTCCGCCACAGAAATGGTGATGCCGGCCTTGGTCGAGTAGCGGAAAGCGAGCGCTTTGACCCGATCGAGAATCTCCGCGGTCTCGGTCGTGCCGTAGCGGCTGAAACACTCTCCGATAATGGCGCCGAGAAATGACTTGATGACCGCGCCCTTCGCCGGAAGCGCCTGCACAAACGCAGTCAGGTCGGCCCCTTTTTCAAAAACAAAGTACTCATTTGGCGTTCCGTAGAGCAGATTCTTGCGGTCAGCCACATTGATATAGGGGAATTCGGCCGGAAGAATCTCATTGAACAGAATCTTCCCCAGCGTCGTTACCAGGTACGCTCCCTGCTGTTCCGGCGTGAACGAGGTTTTGCCCAGCGAGCGCGCAGGAACCACGATTCTCGTGTGCAGCGAAACCTGATCATACTGATAGGCGAGAAGCGCTTCGTCAGGAGTGGCAAATATGCGCCCCTCTCCCGGTTCGCCCGCTCTTTCGATCGTCAGGTAATACGAACCGAGCACCATGTCCTGAGTCGGCGTCACAACCGGTTTTCCGTCTTTTGGATTGAGAATGTTATGCGCCGCAAGCATGAGCAGTCTCGCTTCGGCCTGCGCTTCGGCCGACAGGGGCACGTGAACCGCCATCTGGTCGCCGTCGAAGTCGGCGTTGTAGGCCGTGCACACCAGCGGATGGAGCTTGATGGCGCGACCCGCAACCAGAATCGGCTCAAACGCCTGTATTCCCAGACGATGAAGCGTCGGCGCACGATTGAGCAGGACCGGATGCTCCGTAATGACCTGCTCCAGAACATCCCACACCTCAGGCGAGACGCGTTCCACTTTCCGTTTGGCGCTCTTGATGTTGTGCGCGAGACCTTGGGCGACGAGTTCCTTCATCACAAATGGCTTGAACAGCTCCAGAGCCATTTCCTTCGGCAACCCGCATTGATACATCTTCAGTTCAGGCCCGACCACAATGACAGAACGACCAGAGTAGTCAACGCGTTTGCCGAGCAGATTCTGCCGAAAACGCCCCTGTTTTCCTTTCAGCATATGCGACAGCGATTTTAGCGGACGATTGCCCGGTCCCGTAACCGGCCTTCCGCGGCGGCCGTTGTCGATCAGCGCATCGACGGCCTCCTGCAGCATGCGCTTCTCATTCTGCACAATGATGTCGGGCGCGCCCAGATCAAGCAGGCGCTTCAGCCGATTATTGCGGTTGATGACGCGGCGGTACAGGTCGTTGAGGTCGGAGGTCGCGAAACGACCGCCGTCGAGTTGGACCATCGGACGCAAATCAGGCGGAATAACCGGCAATGCGTCGAGGATCATCCAACTGGGATCATTGTTGGACTGTTTGAAGGCGTCCAGCACTTCCAGCCGTTTGATCGCGCGATTCCGGCGTTGGCCCTGAACCGTTCGCAGTTCTTCCCGGAGCGTCTCAATATCGCGGTCCAGATCGATGTCAAACAGCAGTTTTTTGATCGCCTCCGCGCCCATGCCCGCTTCAAACGCGTAGCCGTATTTTTCGCGGTAACTGCGATATTCTTTTTCCGACAACAACTGTTTTTTCTCAAGCGGCGTGTCTCCGGGATCGGTCACCACGTAGGAAGCGAAGTAGATGACTTCCTCAAGAGAGCGCGGGGACATGTCGAGAACCAGGCCCATGCGGCTCGGGATCCCCTTAAAATACCATATATGCGAGACCGGAGCGGCCAATTCTATGTGCCCCATCCGCTCCCGGCGCACCTTGGCGCGTGTGACTTCAACCCCGCAACGGTCACAAACCACGCCTTTATAGCGAACGCGCTTGTACTTGCCGCAGTGACACTCCCAGTCTCGCTGCGGTCCAAATATCTTCTCGCAAAACAAACCCTCTTTTTCAGGTTTCAACGTGCGATAATTGATCGTTTCGGGTTTCTTGACTTCGCCGTGCGACCAGGAGCGGATCTTGTCCGGTGAGGCTAGACCAATCTTCATATATTCAAAGTTGTTCACATCAAGCATCGGGGTTCCTCCCTCTCATGTCGTCCGCAAGCAAACCCTAGTCGTCGCCAACCTCGCGCATTTCCAGACTGAAGTTGAGTTTTTCCGTCGTATCATCATCCTCATCCGTCTCACGCATGGCAATCTCCCGCTCATCCTCGGTCAAAATCTTGACGTCCAGCCCCAGACTCTGAAGCTCCTTGATGAGCACCTTGAACGACTCGGGCACTCCCGGTTCGGGAACGTTCTCACCCTTGACAATCGCCTCATATGTTTTGACCCGACCGACCACATCGTCGGACTTGACAGTCAGAATCTCCTGCAGAGTGTAGCCTGCGCCATACGCCTCAAGCGCCCACACCTCCATCTCGCCAAACCGCTGTCCTCCGAACTGTGCCTTGCCCCCGAGCGGTTGCTGTGTGACGAGCGAGTAGGGGCCAGTGGAACGGGCGTGAATCTTGTCGTCGACCAGATGGGCGAGCTTGAGCATGTACACGTAACCGACGGTGACGCGCCCGTCAAACGGTTCCCCTGTTCTGCCGTCATACAGGACAGTCTTCCCATCTCTAGGCAATCCAGCCTCTTCCAGGGCATCAAACACGTCTGATTCATGCGCCCCGTCAAACACTGGCGTCGCCACACGGATGCCCAGCGCGGCGGCCGCCATTCCCAGGTGCGTTTCCAGCACCTGTCCAATGTTCATGCGCGACGGCACGCCAAGCGGATTCAGCACGATCTGGACAGGCGTGCCGTCGGGAAGAAACGGCATGTCTTCCACGGGCATGATGCGCGCCACGACACCTTTGTTGCCATGACGCCCGGCCATCTTATCGCCTTCCGAGATCTTGCGCTTCTGCGCGATGTACACGCGCACGAGTTGATTGACGCCCGGCGGCAATTCATCCCCGTTTTCTCTTGTAAAGACCTTCACGTCCACGACGATGCCGGCGCCGCCATTCGGGACCCGCTGCGAGGTGTCGCGCACCTCGCGCGCCTTTTCGCCAAAAATGGCGTGCAGCAGACGCTCTTCGGCCGTGAGTTCCGTAACGCCTTTCGGCGTCACCTTGCCAACCAGAATGTCGTTGGCCACGATCTCCGCGCCGATGCGAATGATGCCTCGATCGTCGAGATTGCGCAGCGCGTCTTCGCCGACATTGGGAATGTCGCGCGTGATTTCTTCCGGGCCGAGTTTTGTGTCCCGCGCCTCGCACTCATACTCCTCGATGTGAATCGATGTGTAGATGTCATCCTTGACCACCAGTTCACTGAGCAATATCGCATCCTCGTAGTTGTACCCTTCCCACGTCATGAAAGCAACCAGGACGTTTCGCCCGAGCGCGAGCTCACCCTGTTCCGTAGCTGGGCCGTCGGCGATAATGTCGCCCTTCTCAACCCGGTCGCCGAGACGGACAATCGGCCTTTGATTGATGCAGGTGCCCTGATTGGAACGCATGAATTTTTGCAGTTTGTAGCGGTCCACATCGCCCTGCACCAGGCGGCCGTCCACAACCTCTTCCACGCGAATCCGGATCTCATTGGCCGCCACGCGCTCTACCGTTCCCGACCGCCTGGCCACAATCGTGACGCCGGAGTCCTTCGCGGATTTGTATTCCATGCCAGTGCCCACAAAAGGCGCTTCTGTCACGAGCAGCGGCACAGCCTGGCGTTGCATGTTCGACCCCATGAGAGCTCGGTTCGCGTCGTCATTCTCAAGAAAGGGAATAAGCGCCGTCGCAACCGATACAACCTGTTTCGGCGATACATCGATATAATCGACGCGGTCGGCCGGCATGCTCAGGATCTCTTCCTTATAGCGAACGATCTGCTCCGATTCAGCAAATCGAGCGTCCGGAGCCAGTTTCGCGCTCGCCTGTCCGATAATGTAGTTATCCTCTTCGTCTGCGGTCAGATAGTCGATGTGATCGGTCACAATGCCCGTCTCCGCATCGACGCGGCGATACGGGGTTTCAATAAAACCATGCTCATTGATTCGCGCGTAGCTGGACAAACTGTTGATCAAGCCAATGTTGGGGCCTTCCGGCGTTTCGATGGGGCACATCCGGCCATAGTGGGAATGGTGGACATCGCGCACCTCGAAACCGGCGCGCTCCCTCGTCAGGCCGCCCGGTCCAAGAGCCGACAGGCGCCGCTTATGGGTCAATTCAGCGAGTGGATTGGTCTGATCCATAAACTGCGACAACTGGCTCGATCCGAAAAACTCCTTGATGGCCGCAATGACGGGCCGGATATTGATCAACCCCTGCGGCGTGATGGCGTTGGCGTCCTGGATCGACATCCGTTCGCGCACCACGCGCTCCATCCGGGAAAGTCCGATGCGAAATTGATTCTGCAACAGCTCGCCGACCGAGCGCAGCCTTCTGTTGCCCAGATGATCGATGTCGTCCGTTGTTCCCACTCCGTGCAACAGGTTCATGAAGTAGCTGATCGATGCGAGAATGTCCGCTGGCATGATGTGTTTGATGTGCTTCTCAATGCCGCCGTTGCCGATCACTTTAATCGGTTTTCCGTCTTCCCTTTGACTGAAAATCCTGATTTCCTGGACGCCTATCAGCGGTTCTTCCGTCAACCCCGCATTGGAACGATACGTGTAGCTGTTCAGCCCGGCTTCGAGATAGTCCAGGAGCCGGTCGAGCAGACGGCGATCGACCAACTGACCAGCCTCGGCCAGCACTTCGCCGGTTTCCTGGTCAATCAGGGTTTCAGCGAGGCGTTGATTGAGAAGGCGGTTCTTGAGGTGGAGCTTTTTATTGATTTTATAACGGCCGACACCGGCCAGATCATAACGCTTCGGATCGAAGAAGCGCGACGCCAGCAGATTGCGCGCGTTGTCCACGGTGGGTGGTTCCCCCGGCCGCAGCCGCTCATAGATCTCAATGAGCGCGCGCTCCGTGGAATCCGTGTTGTCTTTTTCCAGGGTATTGCGCAGATACTCGTCTTCGCCAAACAGATTGATGATCTCCGCGTCTGTCGAAAAGCCGAGCGCACGCAGAAGAACCGTGACTGGAATCTTGCGGGTGCGGTCAATGCGGACGTAGATGATGTCCTTGGCGTCGGTTTCAAGCTCAAGCCAAGCGCCCCGATTGGGAATCACGGTCGCGCTGAACGTTTTCTTTCCGTTTTTGTCGATCTTGGCGTTGAAATAAACGCTTGGCGAACGGACCAACTGACTGACGATGACTCGTTCAGCCCCGTTGATGATGAAAGTGCCCGTTTCCGTCATGAGCGGAAAATCGCCCATGAACACTTCCTGCTCCTTGACCTCGCCGGTCTCGCGGTTTATGAGCCGCACTTTGACGCGAAGCGGAGCCGCGTATGTGACATCGCGCTCCTTTGACTCATCGACGCTGTATTTGGGGTCCCCCAAGCTATAATCGATAAACTCTAGTACCAGATTGCCAGTGAAATCCTGAATGGGCGATATATCTGCGAAGAGTTCCTTGAGCCCGTCACGCAAAAACCACTCGTACGATTTTTGCTGAATTTCGATCAAATTCGGCAGTTCCAGAACTTCCGCAACGCGGGAGTACGTTCTGCGCTCACGGCGTCCGTACTTCACTACGTGTCCCTGCAAATCGGTCACCCCTCATACCAAATCGCTGGCTAGCCACAAAAAGAAAAGAAAGACAAACGGGTCAACCTAAGACCTCATTTCTCCTCTGCGAAAGACGCGTAATATACTTCTATTGCCATAAATTTGGCGAAATATTCATTCGCGGAGCATACATCCCCAAAATAATATTTCGCATTTTATAACAATAGCACAGCGATTATTTCAAGTCAACTGTTCAGGCAATATTTTTTTGTCGCGCAACGGAAATCGCATGCGGCAGCGAATTACGCGATACCCGCCGCCGCGCGCGACCACGGAGACGTCTGCGAACAGGGAGCGAAGATACTTCGCGCTGGATTCGGCGCCCTGCTTTTTCTGAATCACCACATACAGTTCCCCGCCGCCGCTCAAACGGCCGCAAGCCTGCCGATACAGTTTCCAAACCTCGCTTTTTCCGGCGCGAATCGGCGGATTCAGCGCCGCTACATCGAAATCCAGTTGTGGATCGAGACAGTCCACCCCATCGCCGTGCACAACTGTGACGCGCTCTGCCACACCCGCCGCGCGGGCGTTCTGAAGCGCCAACTGAGTCGCGCGCAAATTGACGTCGACCAGCCATACACGGACATCTTCCACCGTCAGGGCGACGGCGATGCCCACGGGTCCGTAACCGCAACCGAGGTCAAGAACGCGGGCGCCAGACGGAATGTGCAGCGCCTCGGCCAAAAGCGCTGTGCCGTAATCCACGCCCCGTTTGCTGAAGACGCCGCGATCAACGACAAAGCTCACGGCCCGTCCGCGCATGACTGCGCGAATCTCCCTTGGCGAGGAGGCGCTGCCCGGTTGGGCGGAAAAGTAGTGATCGACCACCAGGGCATCCCCCCTCTCTCAGAGAAAGTGTGTTTTTCTATCGTTTCCTCACTTTGCTATTGAGGCAACAAGAGGTCAGCGTCGGCACCCGCTCGGGATGTCGCCGCTGACCCGTTTCATGCCAAAGATAAGGCATTCTCTACTTGATCTCGACAGAACCGCCGGCTTCTTCGACTTTGGCCTTGACAGCCGCGGCGTCTTCTTTGCTGATTTTTTCTTTGAGAGCCTTTGGCGCGTTGTCGACCAGATCTTTTGCCTCTTTCAGGCCGAGACCCGTAATCTCACGGACAACCTTGATGACATTGATTTTAGACGCGCCGGCCGCGGTCAAGATGACATCAAACTCGGACTGCTCCACTTCTTCCTCGGCGCCGGCTGCCGAGCCGCCTGCCACCGCCATCGGCGCCGCCGCAGTGACGCCAAACTCTTCTTCGATCGCTTTCACCAGATCGTTCAGTTCAAGCACGGTCATGGACTTGATGGCTTCAAGAATCTGTTCTTTCGACATAGGACAAACCTCCTGATATGGACTAAACTGCAGTACATATGATCACTTCACATATGATCGCTTCCAGGGCTGGAAAAGCAGCGGGCTTAGGCGCCGGCCGCTTCTTTCTGTTCCGCCACCTGCTTGGCCGCATAGGCCAGGTTCCGCATCGGCGCCTGCAGCACGCTGAGCAGCATGGACAGCAAACCGTCGCGCGACGGGAGACCGGCCAAGTTCTTCACGCCTTCTGCGTCGATCAATCTGCCTTCCACGAGTCCACCCTTGATCTCCAACGCCTTGTGCTTGGCGGCAAAGTCGTTGAGCACCTTGGCCGGCGCCACCAGATCCCCCACTCCGAATGCCACCGCCGTTGGCCCCTTCAGGTAGACGTCGAGCGCCTGGGTCTCCGATTGGGCAGTCGCACGCCGGGTCAGAGTGTTTTTCAAAACCCGGAATTCAACGCCGGACGCACGGAGATTCTTCCGAAGTTCCGTGATTTCCGCCACAGTCAATCCGCGATAGTCGGCGATGATCGTGCTCTTGCTCTGAGAGAGTTTAGATGCGATCTCATTCACCAGCGCCGCCTTTTCCTCACGAACACTCACCATGCACACCTCCTGTCAAACTAAATGGTCCCCGCCGCAGCGAAGACCAGTCCGATTCCAGACATAACAAGGTTTTTACATCATCAACCTTATCGTTCAGGAGTCGCAACCTCGGCAGGCGTTGCATTAAGCCCGTTGGGGCGCCCGCTGTCTACAGCCCGACAAACAAACCGCAGTATACCACGTCTGGCTTGCACACGCAACTCACGCTCAATCGCCAAATCGCCGCCCGTCGGTTATTCGGCGGTCGCCCCCGTGAGCCGCTGCAGGTTGAGGGCAACTCCAGGCCCCATGGTGCTGCTGATTGTGATATTTCGAATATACTGGCCTTTTGCGGCGGCGGGTTTTGCTTTTTGCAGCGCATCCACCACCGCGTGGAAGTTCCCCAGCAACTGCTCCGGGGAAAACGAGACTTTCCCGAGAACAGCGTGCACATTGGCGCCCTTGTCAAGACGGTACTCGACCTTGCCGGCCTTGACTTCCTCAACGGCCCTCCTGACGTCGAACGTGACGGTGCCGGTCTTCGGATTCGGCATCAGCCCCCGCGGACCCAGAACACGGCCCAACCGCCCCACACTCGCCATCATGTCCGGCGTCGCGATCGCCGCGTCAAACTCCAGCCAACCGCCCGCAATGCGGGCGACGAGATCCTCGTCGCCGACAACGTCGGCGCCGGCTGCTTCCGCCTCTCTTGCCTTATCGCCCTTTGCAAATACGATCAGACGAACGCTGCGGCCAGTTCCATGCGGCAACACGACGGCGCCGCGGATTTGCTGGTCATTTTTGCGCGGGTCGAGCCCCAGGCGAATGGCCACCTCCACAGTGGCGTCGAACTTGACGACAGACATCCGCTTCACGAGTTCCACAGCCTCCGCCGGTTCATACGCGCGGTCCCTGTCAATCAGCTTGAGCGCGTCCGCATATTTCTTTCCTGCCATATCCCATATCCTCCTCTGTGTGGTCGACGGTCGAGCGCCCCCGGCGCCATCTCACGCGCACCGGCAAACCCAACCTCCCACCAGTCCCCGCCGTGAAGACGGCGACTTCCATCGTCAGGCGACACTTCCCTGCAAAACTTCCCCCGCTGGCGAACCCAGTCAACGCTGCCGTACGATCAGTTCCCGTTCAAAGCGCCGAGATACCCAAGTCGCCCGGCCGGGAATACACAGACGCCAGTCCTGCGAGTCTAATCTGCGACCACGATGCCCATGGAACGCGCTGTGCCTTCCACCATGCGCATGGCGGCTTCCACATCCGCAGCATTCAGATCGACCATTTTGAGTTCGGCGATCTCCCGCACCTTGGCGTGAGAGAGTGTGCCCACCTTCTTTTTGTTTGGCTCGCCGGAACCAGACTCGATCCCGAGGGCTTTCTTCAATAGCACAGAAGCCGGGGGCGTCTTCAACTCAAAGGTAAAAGATCGATCCTCGTAAACCGTGATGACAACCGGAATCACCATGCCCGGCTGATCGGCGGTCTGGGCGTTGAATTCCTTGCAAAACTGCATGATGTTGACGCCTGCCTGGCCCAATGCTGGACCAATCGGCGGCGCTGGAGTGGCTTTCCCCGCAGAAACCTGCAGTTTCACGACTTTCATGACGCGCTTGGCCACGTGATACGCCTCGCTTTCTCCTCTTAAAATGTGGTATTGACGGGCGCAGGTGCACCCCACGACCTCCCACTACGGCTTATACACGCACATAGCAGCGATGCCCCGGACAACAACAAAGCGCCGCAAGCGTCCAAAGAGGGCCCTCACGCCACTCCGCATTATAGGTCGCTTTATTATAGTTTCTCCACCTGTTCAAAATCAAGCTCCACCGGCGTATCCCGTCCAAACATGGACACGAGCACGCGCACCTTCTGTTTGTCGAGCTGGATCTCATCGATGCTGCCGATGAAATTGGCGAACGGTCCCTCGACGATCCGCACGGGTTCCTGCAAAGCGAAATCAAAGCGTGTCTTGACATCGTCGACGCCCATCTGGCGCAGGATCATGCGCACCTCATTGGACAGCAGCGGCGTCGGCTTCGACCCCGCGCCGCTCGTACCGACAAATCCGGTGACGCCAGGGGTGTTGCGCACCACATACCAAGAGTCGTCCGTCATGATCATTTCCACGAGGACATAACCGGGGAAAACTTTTCTTTGCACGGTCCGGCGCTTGCCGTTCTTGATCTCCAACTCTTCCTCGGTGGGAACCAAAACACGAAAGATCTTGTCCGCCATATCCATGGATTCCACACGACGCTCAAGATTTGCCTTCACCTTGTTTTCATAGCCCGAATAGGTATGCACAACATACCACTGTTTCTCCATCTGATTATCCATCAGCGAGGGCGGGAGCCCGCACCTCCTACACTAGAAATGTGTGTCCGAAAAGGGTCGAGGTAAGACGCTTGCGGGGGATTGGTGAAGCCCGGACAGGCGCGCGCAGTGTACATGCGCGGAACATGAGCACGCCTGTCCGGCGCAAGCCGGGCCCCAAGAGCGCGGAGTTCTCGACCCTTTTCGGACAACCTCTAGAAATCATCAATTGCCTATGCCGAGCGCCTGGAACCCCTTGGTCACCAACACGTCAAACCCATATGTCAGCAGAAACATGACCAGACAGACCAACACAACCGTAATTGTGTAAGACGTCAATTCTTTTCGGTTAGGCCAGCGAACTTTTCTCGTTTCCACAACTACTTCGCGAAAATAGGAAATGCCCTGGCCCAACTTTACTCGCACCACACTGCTGCCGTTCGTCAAAAAGATCGCACCCCCATCCCTGCTGGCGGGCGTGAATCAACCGCGCCCATTACCGGGTCTCGCGATGGACGCGGTGACCGTTGCAATACTTGCAAAATTTTTTCATTTCCAGGCGATCCGGATTGTTTTTCTTGTTCTTGATCGTCGTATAGTTGCGCTGCTTGCAATCCGTGCAAGCCAGAGTGATCGTGACGCGCATGTAAAGCACCTCCTTACGTGAAGCCGCAAAATACCCAAACACTCTATCACAGTGCGACAACGCATGTCAATGTCGACACATATCAATATCGCCAATCGCTCTCCCTGCTATAACAGACCACGGCAAACATCGAGCGGACGGCGGCGGCCCCGGCTGCAGGCGAATCAGGCCAAGCGGTCTTCCAGATACTTTTCGAGTTTCCTTTTGACGCGCTGAAGGGCGTTGTCGATCGATTTGACATGCCGACTCAGATCGCCGGCGATTTCCTGATACGACCTCCCATCCAGGTACAGCATGAGCACGTTGCGCTCAAGTTCGCTGAGAAGCTCCGACATCTTGTACTCAATGTCCGAAAACTCCTCGCGATTGATGATCAATTCTTCTGGATCCGTCACCTTCGCACCGCCGATAACGTCCATCAACGTACGATCCGAATCCTCGTCGTATATGGGCTTGTCCAACGATATATAAGAATTTAGGGGCACATGCTTTTGCCTCGTGGCCGTCTTGATGGCCGTGATGATCTGCCGCGTGATGCACAACTCCGCAAATGCTTTGAACGAGGCAAGCTTGTCATCCCGGAAATCGCGAATGGCCTTGAAGAGACCAATCATCCCCTCCTGCACAATATCCTCGCGGTCTGCGCCGATCAAAAAGTAGGAACGCGCCTTTCCACGGACGAACGTCTTGTATTTTTGAATGAGGAATTCAAGCGCCAAAGCATCCCCAACCCGCACACACTCGACGAGCAGTTCGTCCGGGATATCGTCAAGGTTTCGAACAGGATCGACCGAAAGTTCAACAGCCACCGTCATCCCCCCGGTTGAATCTATCAATATAGTAACGCAAGTATACATGATGGATTCCCGAGGGGTCAATGAAAAACACGAAAGGGCTATTATTGCCGCCCCGTTCCTGCCGCCATGCCCGTCGGAATCGACGGGGGGCCCTGCGCGACGCTCGGCGATTGTTGTTATACGCTTCCCGCCAGGCTGCGTTGGCGAACTGCTTCGTATAACAGAATGCCCGCCGCCACACCGGCGTTCAAGGAGTTCAACTGTCCGTTCATAGGCAGGGAGACGAGCGTATCGCACCGTTCTTTGGTGAGACGGTTCATACCGGAGCCTTCGCCGCCGATCACGAGCACAACAGGCACCGTGTAATCGACAGCCCAGTACGGTTGCGGCGCGTCGGTCGCCGTTCCAATCACCCAGTATCCCGCGTCTTTCAGTTTTTGCAGGGCCTGGCTGACATTGGCCACGCGAGCCACTTCCACGTGCTCCAGCGCACCCGCAGACGCTTTGGCGACCGTTCCAGTGAGCGGAACAGCTCTCCGTTTGGGAATGATCACACCCTGCCCTCCTGCGCCGTCGACAGATCTCAACACGGACCCCAGATTGTGCGGATCTTCCAGCCCGTCGAGCAGGACGAACAGCCCTGGTTGGCGGTCACGCGCCCGTTCAATGAGATCATCGATTTCAACATACGGTTTCGCCGACGCATACGCGATGATTCCCTGGTGACCACGCTCCGGCGATATCTCATCAAGCTTGATCTTTGGGACATATTGAATTACCACACCGACTTCTCTTGCCACTGCGACGATTTCATTCAGACTGCCGCCGGCGGAACCGTCCTGCAACAAAATCTTGTTGAGCGACCGCCCTCCCTTCAGGGCCTCCAGCACCGCGCGCCGACCTGCGACAAACTCCTGTTCGCGGCTGTTCTGTTCCTGTTCAACCGCACCCCCGACGGCGCGGCGACTCGGTCTTCCCGCTGTTCGCGCTGTTCGCGCCGATTTTCCCACACCGCGATTGCGACGGCCGCGCGCCGGGACCTCCGTGCGACTTCGATCACGACTCCTGCCGAGTTCTGGCGCCGATTCGGAAGACCGGCGCCTGCCGTACTCCGGCGCTGACTCAGAGGAGCGGCCCCGGCCGTATTCCGACGCCGATTCGGAAGACCGGCGCCTGCCGTACTCCGGCGCTGACTCAGAGGAGCGGCCCCGGCCGTATTCCGACGTCGATTCGGAGGGGCGGCCCCGGCCATACTCCCGTACTGTTTCTGAGGACCCGCGCGAACTGCGGGCAGTCCCAATATTTTCACGGCGCGGCGCCGACCGCCTGGAGCGGCTTTCGTCCTTGCGCGTCCCCGTTCCCTGTTTTCCCACTCGACGTCTTGTCTTTATCATGTCTATTTCTCCTCATCTATGAGCAATAATTGTACAATCTCCCGCAACCGCTCAGTCGAGCCGGACAGGTGGAGGTACCCAAGGAGCGCCTCCACACCTGTGCTCGCCCGATAATTCGCCACTGAAGCGCTCCTTGGCACGGATCGCGACCTTGCGTTGCGACCTCTCCTGACGACCGCCCTCTCGCGCTCCGACAGCGCACCCTCGATGCGGCGCAGCCGATCCGCCTGCGCATTGGCCCTGACCTTCTGCACGGCCAGCCGATGAAGCTGCTGCGGCCGCCTCTCTCCGCGGCCAATGAGCGTCACGCGCACCTCCAGTTCCCAAACAGCGTCGCCGACATACGCCAGCGCAAGCGGCGACATGCGATAAGCTTCCTCTTCCGTCATCACCCCTCGCGCCACCACCGCACACCCTGGGGAGTATCCTCCAGTTGGACGCCCTGCTTCGACAACTCGGCGCGAATGGCGTCAGCACTGACAAAGTCCCGCGCCTTGCGAGCCGCCGCGCGCTCCTCAATCATCCGAACAACCCGCTCCTCAAGGAGCGGCTGTTCCGTCTGCGACAATCCGAACAGGTCCAGCCAGTCCCGCAGTTTTCCCAGCCAGGACCGCAATCCTGCTTTGCTGATCTCCTGTTGATGACTGTACACATTGGCGTCCCGCACAAAATCAAACACCACTCCCAGAGCGTCGCCTGTGTTGATATCGTCGTCCATGGCCTCCTGGAAACGATCCTCCCACGCCCGCAAGTCGACGCCCTCGCCTTCAGGCAGGTACGTTTCCCCCAACCGATCCGTCAACGAATCGCGGCATGCATCAAGGCGGCGCAAGGCTGATGTCATCTGCGCCATGACCTCCGCCGAATAATTGACCGGACTGCGGTAGTGCGCCGACAGCAAGAACAGGCGGAGCGCGCGCGGGTTGTACTGCTGCGCCAGCTCATGGACAAACACGCTGTTTCCGAGCGATTTCGACATCTTTTCATTATTGATGTTAATGTACCCATTATGCATAAAATACTTGGCCAGCGGCGCCCCCAGCACCGCTTCGCTTTGGGCGATTTCATTCTCATGGTGTGGAAAGAGCAAATCATGCCCGCCCCCATGGATGTCGATATGATCGCCCAGATGTTTGTGAATCATCGCAGAACACTCGATGTGCCACCCTGGCCGCCCCTCGCCCCAGGGACTGCTCCACGACGGTTCGCCGGGTTTGGCCGCTTTCCACAGCGTAAAGTCCGTGCTGTGGCGCTTGCGGTCCGTCATCTCAACGCGGCTTCCCACCTGCAGATCGTTCAGTGACTGTCTGGACAGTTTTCCGTACGATGGAAATCTGGGGGTGTCAAACAAGACATCCCCCTCCGCGACATACGCGTGTCCAGAATCGATCAACGCCTGAATGAACTCGATGATGTCATCCATCGTTTCAGTCACTCTGGGATGTGCGTCCGCCGGTTCGATTCCGAGTTTTTCCGCATCGTCAAAGTAGGCCTTGATGTAGTTCGTCGCCACATCGTCGACGGTCGTCCCCAGTTCATGCGCGCGTTTGATGAGTTTGTCGTCGACATCGGTAAAATTCTGCACAAACTTCACCTTGTATCCGCGATAACGCAGATACCGGCGGACGATGTCAAACACCACGAACGCCCGCGCATTGCCGATATGAAAATAGTTGTACACCGTCGGACCGCAGGAATACATGCGAACAACGCCAGGCTCAATCGGCATAAACGTTTCCTTGCGGCCGGTCAGGCTATTATAAAGCCGAATAGACATTGCCGTCGTTCCCCCCTCCACCCGTCTCTGAAACACGGGTTCCCAACTCAGCCAACTGCTTCTCCAAGTTCTCGATGCGTTTCTCAAGCGCTTTGCACGTCTCATCCACGACGTCAGGAAGATTGACCTGATCCAGTTCGTCAACTCGCCTGCCGTCGAGAACGACCACTCTTGCGGGGATGCCCACCACAGTCGCGTTGGGCGGCACCGATCGCAACACCACCGAACCCGCGCCAATTTTCGCATAATCGCCGACTGTCAGAGACCCCAGAACTTTGGCCCCGGTCGCGATCAGGACGTGGTTGCCGATCGTGGGATGCCGTTTTCCCTTCTCCTTGCCGGTGCCCCCCAACGTGACACCCTGATACAACACGACGTAATCGCCCACGACAGCCGTTTCGCCGATCACGACGCCCATGCCATGGTCGATAAACAAACCGCGTCCGATCACTGCGCCAGGATGGATTTCGATTCCCGTCATAAAGCGTCCAAATTGCGCAATCGCCCGCGCCAATGTGAACCATCCCAGGCGATAGCAGCGATGCGCGACCCTGTGCAGCCACACCGCATGAAGTCCGGCGTAGGTGAGAAACACTTCAAAACGGGAACGGGCGGCGGGATCCATTTTCATCACGATTTCAATGTCCTGGAACATACGTGAAAACATCGTCGCAGACCCTCCCTTCGCTGCAAAAAACCGCCTCCAGCAAGCGCCAGAGACGGTGTCAACCGTGGTTCCACTCTGATTTCGCGCGCCGCACCAAGCCGGCGCGCACTCATCATTCGCGGTAACGGGCGAGTCCGTCGAGAGTTACCGGGGCCGTGCGCCCCGTTCTCCCCGCTCGCGTCTGGCGCATTCCACCATCGTTCGCCCACCCCTTCTCGCAGCTCCCGCCAAGGGGCGAAGGGGCTCTCTGCAGGCGTCGTTTCAGTGTACTCTTCCAGACGATCGATGTATCTGTGAAACAGCGTGTGTGAATGTGTGAATCTGTACGGATCTCAGTATGAGCGTGAATGCAAAGCAGTAATCGTCACGTCGCCGGCTGTTCCCCAGCGGCTGCGACAGCCCTTCCCAGTCGCTCCAGCACGCGGGTCTGCCCGAGCAAAGCAAGAGAACGATTCAGATCTGGTCCATGCAGGCGACCGGTGATCGCCGCGCGAACGGGGAAAAACAGATCCTTGCCCTTCTTCCCGGCGATAGACTGGACATCCTTCAGCAATGCCTTCATGCCGTCAGGCGTCCAATCCGTCCATGACCGCGCGCGTTCAAGAAAGACGCCCAGGACCGCAACCGCCTGATCATCGTTCAGCGTCTCTGCGGCGTCCGCCTCTACGGTCGCCTCATCGCCTATCAGAACGTTTCCGACAACCGGAAGCTCCGACAAACAACTGACCTGATCCTTGTAGAGAGCAATAAAATCGATCATCCAGGCGTCAACGTCCGCAACCTGCCAACCCGCAGCCGAAGGTTCCAAAAATCTCCGGGCCAGCGGGAGCAGTTCAGCCGCCGAACGGCTCTTCAGGTAATGTCCGTTCATCCAGGCCAGTTTGGCCGCATCGAAATAGGCGCCGCTTCTGTTGACCCGATCCAACCCGAAGTTCGCGATGAACTCCTCACGGGTAAGGATCTCGCGCTCACCGCCCGGCGTCCAACCAAGCAGGGCGAGAAAATTGAAGATCGCTTCCGGCAGATACCCGTACTCACGATATTGATCGATAAACTGTATGAGCGATTCATCCCGCTTGCTCAGTTTCTTCCCGTCCGCTCCAAGAATAAGCGGTACATGACCAAATACCGGGGCCGTCCAGCCGAACGCCCGAAACAGCAACAGTTGCCTTGGCGTGTTTGAAATATGTTCTTCTCCGCGCACCACATGTGTGATGTTCATGAGGTGATCGTCGACCACGACGGCAAAATTGTAGACAGGGATACCGTTCGATTTCACGACCACAAAGTCGCCGCCGATCCCCTGTGGTTCAAATATCATATCACCACGGATCAAATCCGTAAACTCCACCGATTCGTCATCCGCCACCCTGAACCGAAGAGTGGGTTTCCGACCCTCGTGGATGTGGGCCGCGCGTTCTTTGTCCGTCAAACGCCGACAGCGCCCTGAATACCGGACCGCCTCTCCGCGTGCCATCTGTTGCTCCCGTTCTGCGGCCAGTTCATCCTCAGAGCAGTAACATTCGTAAATCACGCCTTTATCGCGCAGTTCCTCAACATGGCGCGCGTAAATGTCCAGACGTTCCGTGGACACATACGGTCCACAGTCGCCGCCAAGATATGCTCCCTCATCCCACTCGATGCCAAGCCAGCGCAAGTTGTCGGCGAATTCCTGCGCGGCGTTGTCCACATTGCGATCCAGATCTGTATCCTCGATCCGCAAGATAAACGAGCCGCCATGGTGTTTGGCGAACAGATAATTGAACAAAGCCGTGCGTGCCCCGCCGATATGCAGATGCCCCGTGGGGCTCGGCGCATACCGTAGACGTACACCCATACTCTCACCCTCATCCATCGCAGCCGCCGTTGTCGATGAGCGCCACAGCCTGCGCCGCGATTCCCTCTTCCCTGCCGATAAAGCCCATGCGCTCCATCGTCGTGGCCTTGATGCTGACATCTGCTTCGGTCACTTGCAATTCCCGTGCCAACAAGTGTATCATGTCGCTCTTGAAGAGGGCAAGCCTGGGCTGTTCGGCCAGCACCATGATATCGACGTTGATCACGCGATACCCGCGATCCGCCAGCAACTGGCAGACGTAACCCAGAAGCTCCACGCTGGAAATCCCCTCATACTTTGGATCGGTGTCCGGAAAATGATCGCCGATGTCGCCCAGTGCAGCCGCGCCCAAGAGCGCGTCCATGAGCGCGTGGATGAGCACATCGGCGTCGGAGTGACCGTCCAAACCCCGGTCATGGGGGATCTCGATTCCGCCCAGAATCAGTGGTCTCCCGAACACGAAACGATGAACGTCAAAACCCAACCCTACTCGCAATGGATCGCCTCCCATTGTCGCATAAATTCGAGGTCGTCCGGATCTGTCAGTTTTACGTTCCACTTTGACCCCTGAACGACATGCACAGGGACTCCGATGCGTTCCAGAAGGGCGGCGTCATCCGTCGCAGAAATGCCCGCCTGCGCCGCGTCGCGATGCGCCTCGACCAATAGGCTCCGCGCAAACACCTGCGGAGTCTGTACGGCCCAAACACCGCCGCGATCGACATTGACGCAGACATTCCCGGCGGAGTCAATCCGCTTCAATGTGTCCCTGACGGGATGGCCAAGCGTCGCAGCGCCATGCTGGGCGCCCGCCTTCAGAACAGCCGCAAAGTCGGTCGCCGAAAGAAAGGGACGCGCTGCGTCGTGGACCGCCACCAACGGCCGAGTGCACGCGGATAGCCCGCGCAGGACAGACGCTTGCCGGTTCGGGCCCCCGGCAACCACAGCGCAGCCCGACAATCCGAGGAGCGACAACTGCTCCCGAGAGCGTTCCACATCCTCAGGATGGACCACGAGAATACAGGAAACAACGCCGAAGCCAAGCAACCGCTTCAACACATACACAAAGACGGGATAACCGCAGAGCAACAGCCACTGCTTGCGCTCTGCGGCGCCCATCCGGGTCCCTGTTCCCGCCGCCATAACCAGCACATCAACCTGTTCAGTCAAAGTTTCTTCGCTGTACACCATACCCGGTCCTCTCCGCACCCGTCACGACAGCATCGACTTATCCAGCGCTCATAAAATGTGTGTCCGAAAAGGGTCGAGGCAAGACGCTTGCGGAGGATTGGTGAAGCACGGACAGGTGCGCGCAAGGTTCATGCGCGGTGCATGAGCACACCTGTCCGGCGCAAGCCGAGCCCCCGCAACGCGGAGTTCTCGACCCTTTTCGGACTGCCTCATAGAGCCTTTTCAAGCATCTTGGGCTTGGCAAAGATCATGCGCCCCGCAGATGTCTGCAAGACACTGGTGACCAGCACATCCAGTCGATGCCCGATAAACTCCCGGCCGCCCTCTATGACGATCATGGTCCCGTCATCCAGATAGCCGATCCCTTGGCCATACTCTTTCCCGTCCTTGATCACCTGCACCGTAATCTCCTCGCCGGGCAGAACCACCGGTTTGACGGCGTTGGCCAGATCATTGATGTTAAGGACATCCACCCCTTGCAATTCACAAACCTTGTTCAGGTTGAAGTCATTCGTGACCACTTTGCCGTTCAACTGTTTGGCCAGCTTGACCAGTTTGCTGTCGACCTCCGACAACTCCTCAAAGTCGATTTCAAGCACCTGGACCTTGACCTTGAGTTCCTTCTGGACGCGGTTCAAAATGTCCAGTCCGCGCCGTCCGCGGTTCCGTTTCAGCACGTCGGAACTGTCGGCGATGTGTTGCAGTTCCTCCAGCACAAACGACGGAATGATCAGGACGCCGTCAAGGAACCCCGTCTGGACAATATCCGCGATGCGCCCGTCTATGATCACGCTCGTATCAAGAAGCTTGGCCTCGCCGGCGCGATGGGCGGGCGAGGCAGTCCGCGCCGCCTTATCCCGGTCCCTGGAAGACTTGGCGAGCAGCGACGGAAGCAGCGAAAAAATCTCCTCGCGCCGTGAAAAGAAGATGCGGAACCCCAGGTAACCGAGCAGAAGCGACGCAAAAAACTGGACGAACACCCCGACCACCGGAATTTCGCCAATGGCGGGCGTCACCACAAACGCAATGACAAAACCAATGACCAACCCGAGTACACCCGACAGAAGATCGACAAGCGGAGTGTGAATGAGTTTGTCTTCCAGCCAGTGAAACCAATTGACCAGTGGGTCCACCACAAACGTGCCGAGAAAAAGAGCGACGACTCCACCCAGGATGGCAGACGCCACGGATTCCCACGGGAATATATGAACATGAATAAGTGCGAACGCGCGATCTCCGTAGGCTCCGCCCAAAGCCAGACCGATAATGAAGAAGAAGAGCTGAATCAATTTGCGTACCAACATGTGTCACCTCCTGTACCCAGTATGGTCAAAACTGAGTCGTTTAAACGCAATCATCTTAAATGTTATCATGAGTACACGAGGGGGTCAATTACAAAACATTAAGCAATCCTGTAGCCCATGAATCCATCACGTAGAACGATAGCGGTCACCCTCCTCTTTACGCGGTTTCTTGCGCCATATGGAGCGAATATCGTACCATATCCCGTATCCTCCATACACCGCCAGAAGCAAGAAAATAAAACGGGCCAACACATCGCGATGGTTGATCATGACTGCGGCCACAACCAGCGCCAGCAAAGGTATGGCGATGTATGCCCGGCGCGGAATCCCCAATTTTTTGAAGTTCGGATACCGGGTCCTGCTGACCATCAGGTAACTGAGTGCAACGGTCAACACGGGCAGCCAGAGGGTGGGAATGAGTCCGTGATACAGGGCAAACGTGGCCAAAATGCCCCCTGCGGCCGTGATCGGCAACCCGACAAAGTAGTTTGTCCGCCCCGGCTGTACATTGAAACGAGCCAGTCTGAGCGCTCCCGCCACCGGAAACAGCACCGCGATGACGCTGCCGACCACACCCACATCCTTAAGCACCGCGACGTACATGATCACTGCGGGGGCGACGCCAAACGTGACGATATCCGACAGCGAGTCAAGTTCTCTGCCGAAGTCGCTCTGTATGTGTAAAGCTCTCGCCAGGCGTCCATCCAGGCCATCACACACCATCCCGGCAATCACAAACAGCGCCGCGATTTGAAAATCACCCTGGATGGCCAGCATAACTGCCGTCATTCCCAATATAAGGTTCAGAATGGTTAATGCGTTAGCCAGTGAACTGCGCATGGGAACCCTCCTCTAACCTGAAAATCACGGTGGTCTGTGCCGGTCGGAGTCATATATTGCGCCCCTGCTCAGACACCGCTGTCGCTGAACTCGCGACGGGCGCAATATATGACTCCTCCCTGAGCAGGCCTTGCATTCGTGAAGAACACTGCCGACGCCTTTTTCATTCACTGATGGCGGCGCACAAGCTATGAGATTTTGCTTCGCAAAACTCAGGCATGATCCGTCCGTGGGAGTCCACATGTGTACATGATGCCCTCAAAGGTTGCGTTCAAAAAGGGCTAGTTCCTGCATCCGCTTGAGCCCCTCCTTGATTGTGCGGGCGCGTACGGCGCCTATGCCCTCCACGTCGTCCAACTCCTCCACGGATGCGGACACGATACGCCCCAGCGTCGCAAATTCGCCAGTCAGGTTGTCTATGACGGGTTGCGGCAGCCGCGGAATTTTGTGCAACAGGCGATAGCCGCGCGACGAGACGCCGGTTTCCGCCAGATTGACCGCCTCCGCATAGCCAAGCGCCAAGGCAATCACCTGCCCGCTCAGCAGTTCTTCGGAATCCAGAGCATGAATTTGCGTCAGGATCTGGTGTGGAGTGAGTTCAAATCCCGAAGCCGAGTAGTCCTTGACAAGCAGATACGCTTCTTCGTCGATCTTGGACACCAGTTCGTCCATCTGCATCGAAATCAATCGGCCTTCCGTGCCCAGTTCGGTGACATACCGCGTGATTTCATTCTTGATCCGCAACACCATTTCGAATCGTTGCAACACCCCTGCCACATCGGCGAGTGTGACCATCTCCTCCATTTCAAGCGCGGAAAGTTTCGTGAGGTGGGCGTCAAGAACGGATTTGTAGCGTTCGAGAGTCTGCACCGCCTGATTGGCCTTGGTGATGATCACGCTTAAATCCTTCAATAAATAGCGAATGTTCCCCTGATACAGCGTGATGACGTTGCGCCGCTGGGAGACGCAGATCACCAGGCGGCCCGTCTGTTTAGCCACCCGCTCAGCCGTGCGATGGCGAGTTCCCGTCTCAAGAGAGGGAATGGCCGGATCGGGATTGATCTGGGCGTTCGCGTACAAGATGCGCTTCAGGTCCTCGCTCAAAATGATAGCGCCGTCCATTTTGGCCAGTTCGTAGAGTCCGGCTGGCGTCAGTTCACAATCAATCGCAAATCCACCATCCAGAAGTGAGTGCACCAGAGCGTCATGCCCCACGATGATCAACCCGCCCGTGTGGGCGCGCAACACATTGTCGACACCTTCACGAATGGGCGTGCCAGGCGCTACCATGCGCAACGTCCGCATCATAAAATTATCGCGCCTGCCATCGTCCCGTTTGCCGTCCTCCCGCATCGCGGTCACCCTCCCAGTGCAACTCGCAGGGCCTCCTGAACAGAACTCACACCGACGACCTCAATTCCGACAGCCGCAGGCAAGACCAACCGCTTCACATTCAACGCCGGAGCTATGATGCGGGAGAAGCCCAGCTTTTCCGCTTCCTGAACGCGTTGATCGAGTCGGGTCACAGCACGCACTTCGCCCGTCAACCCAACCTCCCCCACCAGGACGACGCCCGGCGCGATGGCCGTGTCCCTGAAGCTCGAAGCTATGCACAGGGCAACGCCGAGGTCGATCGCGGGTTCCTCCATGCGCATTCCGCCTGCTACATTCACATATGCATCCTGACTCTGCAAATATAACCCAAGACGTTTTTCCAGTACTGCCATGAGCAGCGACACCCGATTGTAGTCGAGTCCTGACGCCATCCGGCGCGGTGTGCCGAAGGCAGTCGGAGTGATCAAGGCCTGCACCTCGGCCAGAACTGGTCTGGTTCCCTCCAGGCTGGCGACCACCGCAGACCCTGCGGATCCCGCCGTGCGTTCTGCCAAAAACAGTTCCGACGGGCTCAAAACGTCGACCAGACCCGAAGCCTGCATATCAAAGACACCGATTTCATGGGTTGACCCGAAACGGTTCTTGACCCCTCGCAAAATTCGGAAGCGGTGGTGGCGATCGCCCTCAAAATAGAGTACGGCGTCAACCATGTGTTCCATCAGGCGCGGACCCGCAATGGTCCCGTCTTTCGTGACATGCCCGACGATGCAGGTCGCCAGCTGCCGCTCCTTGGCCATACGCAGAAGGGACAGAGTACATTCCCGCACCTGTTGCGGCGATCCCGGAGCGGAAGGCACATGATCGCGAGACATCGTCTGAATGGAATCGATGACGAGAAAATGAGGGGCAACCGCGGCCACCTGTCTCTCGATACGCTCCAGGTCAGTCTCGGCCAACACGTACAGCCTGTCGGTAAATGAACCGATTCTCTCTGCGCGCAGGCGCACCTGCTGCGGCGATTCTTCCCCGGTCACATAGAGCACGGAAACCCCCGCTTGTGCAACCGCATGCGCAGTCTGCAACAGGAGCGTCGATTTTCCAATGCCGGGGTCTCCGCCCACGAGAAACAGCGAACCGGGAATCACACCACCTCCCAGTACACGATCGAATTCATGACTGCCCGTCGTAAAACGCGTCACCTCTAGCATATCGATGTCCTGCATGAGAAACGGCGCCGCAGCCTCTCCCGTCATGCCAATGCCCCGGCCATGCGCTGGCGCGACCGCTTCCTCCGCCATGGTGCTCCAGGCCCCGCAACCCGGACATCGCCCGAGCCATTTGGGGCTCTCTGATCCACAATCGGCGCACACAAATCTGGTTTTCGTCTTTTTCATAACGTTTCCACTATACATCAGAGCCATCCAAATGACCAGCCACAAAAGGATAAAAACAGCAGTTTGTGCACAGTTTGGACTCCCTCGCAGGACTTCCGGCCACGGCGGTCACGACGTCCGCCGTGGCCTGCAATGACGATTGCAGGCCACGGCAACGTAGGGACAACTCGCAACGGCAATCGTGCTGTGCCAACCAGGTTACGCTTTGACGGTCTGGTCCGCGCGCCGCACGAGAAGGCCGCCATTTGCGTCCACATCGATTTCGAGATGATCGCCGCGCTGGATCTCACCGCTGAGCAGCGATTCGGACAGTCTGTCCTCAATGTGCCGCTGCATCGCCCGTTTCAGTGGGCGGGCGCCGTACTGCGGATCGAATCCCTCTTTCGCCAGGAAGGCTTTGGCCTCTTCGGTCAGAGTGAAATGCAGACCATACTCTTCAAGCCGTTTGCCCAGTTCAACGGCCAACAGCGATACGATCTTGGTGATATCCGCTTGCCCGAGTTCATGAAAGACAATCAGTTCATCGATCCTGTTCAGGAACTCTGGCCGGAATGTCTTCTTCAAGTCCTCCAACACGCGCTCCTTCATGTCATGATAAGCGCTGTCCGATCCTGATCCGCTCTTGAAGCCTAGCGGTCCGCCGCGTTTGATCAATTGCGCGCCCACATTGGACGTCATGATGATCACGGTGTTGCGAAAGTCCACTGTGCGCCCTTTGCCATCGGTCAGACGCCCATCGTCCAGCGCTTGCAGCAGTACATTGAACACTTCCGGATGCGCCTTTTCCACCTCATCCAGAAGGACGACAGAGTACGGCTTGCGACGCACCTTTTCCGTGAGTTGTCCGCCCTCTTCGTAACCCACGTAGCCTGGAGGCGCTCCCACCAAGCGGGCGGTGGTGTGACGTTCCATGTACTCTGACATGTCGATTCTGATCATGGCGTCTTCATCGCCGAACATCGCCTCTGCGAGCGCACGCGCCAGTTCCGTTTTGCCGACGCCCGTCGGACCCAGAAAAATGAACGATCCGATCGGACGCTTGGGATCTTTGAGCCCCGCGCGCGCACGCCGGATGGCCCGTGAAACCGCCGCCACAGCCTCATCCTGGCCAATCACGCGCTCATGCAGCAATTGCTCCATATTGAGCAGTCGCGACGACTCGACCTCAGCCAGCTTCTTCACGGGGATCCCCGTCCAACTCGCCACGATCTCGGCAATATCCTCGTCGGTAACGGCCACATCATGGGAATCCTGCCGTTGTTGCCATTCCATGCGGCGACGTTCAAGATCGTCGCGCAGATGCTGCTCCTGGTCCCGCAGCGATGCTGCCAGTTCAAATTCCTGACCCTGGATGGCCGAGTCTTTCTCCGAACGAATCTCCTCCAGCTTCACCTCCAGTTCCTTCAGATTCGGAGGCGCCGTATACGTGCGCAACCGCACCCGCGAAGCGGCCTCGTCAATCAGATCGATGGCCTTGTCTGGCAGGAAACGATCGGTGATATAGCGGTCGGACAATCGAACGGCCGCCTCCACCGCCTGGTCCGTGATCTGCACGCGATGGTGCGCCTCATAGCGATCGCGCAAGCCGCGCAGGATCTGAACCGCTTCATCGGCGGTCGGCTCTTCCACTTTGATGGGTTGAAAACGGCGTTCCAGCGCGGCGTCTTTTTCAATATGCTTCCGGTACTCATCCAGGGTCGTGGCTCCGATACACTGCAGTTCACCGCGTGCGAGCGCAGGTTTCAAAATGTTGGATGCGTCAATCGCGCCTTCCGCGCCACCCGCGCCAATCAGTGTGTGCAATTCGTCGATAAACAGAATCACATTTCCCGCCCCGCGAATTTCGTCCATAATTTTCTTCAGACGATCCTCGAATTCGCCGCGATACTTCGTGCCGGCCACCACGGTGCCCATATCAAGAACCATCACGCGCTTGTTGCGCAGCGTCTCCGGAATTTCGTTGGACACGATGCGTTGCGCCAGCCCCTCCGCGACCGCGGTCTTGCCCACGCCCGGCTCCCCAATCAGAACAGGATTGTTTTTCGTGCGCCGGGATAACACCTGAATCACGCGTTCAATCTCCGCAGCGCGCCCGATGACCGGATCGAGCTTGGAATCGCGCGCAAGCGAAGTCAGGTCGCGAGCCAACCCATCCAGTGTCGGCGTGTTGGCAGTCTGGTTGTTGTCAGAGGCGTTCTCCGGCGTATCGCTGCCAAGAAGCTGCAGCACCTGTTGACGGGCCTTGGTCAGATTGACGCCCAAGTTGCTCAGAACACGCGCCGCGATGCCTTCCCCCTCGCGGATCAGGCCAAGCAGAATGTGTTCCGTCCCGATGTAGTTGTGGTTGAGTTTTCGGGCCTCGTCCATGGACAGCTCGATGACCTTCTTCGCCCGCGGCGTGTACGTTGTGCCTGTGGCATTGCCGGGGCCGCGTCCAATAATTTTCTCGACCTCCCGCTGAATCTTGTCGCTCGTAAGTCCCAGACTGATCAGCGCCTTGGCCGCAATGCCCTCGCCTTCCCGCACGAGGCCGAGCAGGATGTGTTCTGTGCCGACGCCGGGGTGACCCAGCCGAACGGCTTCCTCATGGGCTAGGGTCAACACTTTCTGCGCCCTCTCCGTAAAGCGGTTGAACAACATAACAATCCCCCATTTTCATTTAAGTAAATCTCCCAATGGCAAGTATCCCAAGATAGATCACCGGTTCACTCGCCGTCCTCCATACGCAAGCGTTCCCTCATCAGCGACGCGCGCTTGACGTCGCGTACATCCGGACTCATCTCATGACCAAAGTACTTTTGCAGGAAGCCCGGCTGAGTGGCCACCATCAATTCCTTCAGGATGTTCGCCGACACGCCTTTGATAATGCCAAGGTCGATCCCCAGCCGTACATCGGAGAGTCGTTGCATTGCCTCCTTGGAATCGATCTGCCGGGCGTACGCCAATATCCCGAACGAGCGGCAGACGCGATCCTCGATCTGTTCCTTGCCGTCGCGAAGCAGATACTGGCGCGCTCCGCGCTCGTGATCCACAATCTGGCGGGCGACGCCGTGCAGATTGCCGATGATCTCCGCTTCGCTTTGCCCGAGTGTGATCTGATTGGAGATCTGAAACAGATTGCCAAGGGCGTCCGTCCCTTCGCCGTATATGCCTCTGACGGCTAAACCCACATGCGTGACGGCGGAAAGTATGCGGCCGATCTGACCGGTCAACACGAGCGCCGGAAGATGCATCATGACCGACGCGCGCATGCCGGTGCCGACATTGGTCGGACACGCCGTCAAATACCCCTTTGTTTCATCAAAGGAGAAATCCAGCGTTTCCTCGAGGGCGTCATCCAGCCGATTCACCATCTGATACGCGCCGTCCAGTTGATACCCAGGCAACAGACACTGCAACCGCAAATGGTCTTCTTCGTTCACCATGACGCTGATCTCTTCATCTTCGCGAAGGATCACCGCTCCGCCTTGCGCCTCCAACAGGGCTGGACTGATCAGATGCTTCTCCACCAGCACCTGCTTCTCGACATCAGTGAGATCTCCCATCTTCAGCAGTTCAAACCTGCCCAGTTTCTGAACGTCCGGTTGTTGGACGGCCGCCGCCACTTCATCAAGCAAGCTCTGTTTATCGCGCTCTGAGGCCAACATTGGAAACGATCGATCCGTCAAATTGCGTGCGATGCGGACACGACTGCTGATGACAATATCTGAATCAGGGCCATCGTCGCGCAGCCATTTGCTTGTGGCGTTGGACAAAAAATCGCTCAGCGACATTGCTGTTCACCTCCCCTACGCCTGCGATTCAAGCTGTTGTTCGAGAGAGCGGATCCGGTCCCGCAACTGCGCGGCTTCTTCAAACCGCTCTTCGACCACCCGCATATGCATCTCCTGGCGCAGCCGGCTCAGTTCCCGACGGGCCCCGATGACGCCGCCGCGCCGCCGGGGGATCTTCCCCGTATGCTGATCAGAACTCTGCACCCGTTTGAGCAGATTCCCTAATTCATGGGAAAATGCCTGATAGCAGTTCGGGCACCCAAACCGTCCGATCTGCGCAAATTGTTGAAATGTGAGCCCGCAGTTTTCGCATCGCGAAGCAGGCGCACCGGCGCGCTGCGTCGCGGTTGGATCAAGATGAAGCAGACCGGACAGCAACTGGTTGACCGAAAACGCGCCGACCATCGCTTCATACGCAGCCTGCCCCTTTTCGCGGGCGCACGATTCACACAGGTGAAACTCACTCTTTTGACCCTGCACAATCTCCGTGAAATGCACGGTGGCCGGGCGTTCACCGCATTGTTCGCAGAGCATGGGCAACTGCCTCCTCATCGTTCTTAAGAATCGTTGCTGCGATACCCGTACACGGCCGCCAGCATCAAACTCAGCAGGCGGGCTCTCAAGATGTCCCGGTCCGGCAACGGAAGGAGCAACGTCTCCCTGGAAACCGCCACGCGCAGAAGAGACGCTTCGCGTTGCGACAGAACTCTGTCACTCTCCAGTCGCCAGATGATCCCCTCAGCCTCTTTTTGTGGAATGCTGTCGCCCACGGCCTGCAGCAATTGACTGATCTCGTTGATGTGCTGAGAGGCAATCCGCCTAATGCGAATATATCCGCCGCCGCCCCGTTTTGATTCCACAAGATACCCCCGCGGCGGAGTAAAGCGCGTCGCAATGACATAGTTGATCTGCGACGGTACGCAGGAGAACGACTCCGCCAGTTCACTGCGCTGCACCTCAATCATGCCATCATCGCTGCGGGATAACAGTTCACAGAGATACATTTCAATGACATCGGATATGGTCTTCACGTTGGCAGCGCCTCACTCCTGACTTTGACTAATCTTGACCTTACGAGTTCAGTATAATCAGTTGCCGCTAAAAAGTAAACGCCACTCCACCATATTTTTTGTGACAGACAGCCAAGTCTGAGTTTTGCGAAGCAAAATCTCACTGCCGCGCGTCAGTATCAGCGGAATGAAAATGCGGCTGCAGTGTTTTTCACAGGTACAAGGCCCGCTAGGGGAGGAGTCATATATTGCGCCCGTCGCGGACCATCATTATTCTCAGAATAGGATGTCCGAAAATTTGTGGGCCATGCGTGTGGCGCCGTGAAGCTCCGATCCGGTTGCGAAACCAAATACGCATCCAATCACGGGCAATCCGTTCTTGACGCCCGCCTCCACATCGGACGAACGATCTCCGACCATTACGGCGCGCCGGCAAGGAATATCCTGAAGCACCCGCTGCACCAACTGTACTTTCGAAGTGACATTGTATCCACTCGCGCTGTACAGGCCGGTAAAGTATCGCTCCAAACCAAAGACGCTGACAATCGTCTCAATGTATCGCTGCTGGCCATTGCTTGCGACGGCCAGCAGCGCTCCGTTTTCATGCAATAGGCGCAGGGTTTCTGGCACGCCATCAAACAATGCGCCCACTCCCCGCAGAAGGAGAGAAACCTCTTCTTCGAGGATCCAGGCGTCGGCAAGGCTCCTTTCCGCGCTCGACAGGGAACGGCCCATCAAACGCGCCCACAGGACATCGTGTGTCTGTCCCAAGGTGTCTGTGATCTGCGCGTCGGAAATATGGTCCGGAACTGCGATCCCATATGCGCTCATCCTTGCAAAACAGACTCGAAACGCGGGCAACGCCACCAACTCGGATCGAAAGAGGGTCCCATCCATATCAAAAATCCACAGTTCGCCTTCCCGATTCATCAATCAAGTCCTCCTGCCGGTCTGTCGGCGCCATTCATTGACGGACGCCTGATAAACCTGCTAAACTAGCTTAAACTTGCAATAAGCGAATAGCCGCAGTCAGTATATACTTGGAGTGAGCATATACCTGCAGTCAACTTAGACTTGTGGAACTTGCTTAACTTGCAATATGCATATTCGCACAGGCAGCATATTCGCAGAGCCAGCACATGCGCGCAGCCAGCGCATGGCGGCAACACCCGTCAGCCGCGATCGTCACAGGTCGTCGCACACCACATACGATCCCATGTATCAGGAGGCGCTGTCATGGCAACGAACAAATACGAAGAGATTGCCCGCGCCGCCATCCAATTATTTGATCAGAAAGGCTATCACGCTACCTCAGTTCAGGATATTGCAGACGCCGTCGGACTGCAAAAAGGAAGTTTATATCATTACATCGAGAACAAAGAGGAATTGTTGTTGCGCATCGCCAGCCAGTCGATCCATGGCTTTAACTGCGAACTTGAACTCATCCGAAACCGCAAGACATCGGCAAAGGATCGTCTCATACAGGCAATCCATCATCATTTTAACATTGTGACCGGAGACATACAAATGACCACGGTTCTGTTGCGGGAAGCGTTCTTGCTCAGCCACGAGCAGCACGGCATCATCAAGAATGCAACCGATCGCTATCTCGATCTCTGGGTGGCCGTTATTAAGGAAGGGATGGACAATGGCGAATTTGTTCCCGGCGACGCGCGTCTGGCCGCGCTGTCCATCCTTGGCTCGTGCAACTGGGTGTATCGCTGGTACGCCTCTTCCGGGGTCAATACCCCTTCGCAAATTGCTGATTATTTTTGTGAGCTTCATCTTCACGGCATCTTGATTTGATTTTGGTCAGATCACACAGGACGTATGCAGTAGTACGGTCTCGTTGTCTATGCGATGATCTGTATTCATGGAGGTTTATACTTGATTATATACTTTATATTAGAATGGCTCTCTGGGCATGGAGGCGTTGAAACCGCAGTCGCATCAATGGCCAACACTTTTCACTCGCAGGGCCATGAAGCTGTTGTATTTCTCCCAGGTCCTAGTGGCGACACGAAATGGGAAATGAATCTTCCCCGAATGGCCTACTACCACCAAAATGCAACTTCAACGCAACACGGTCTGGAGTTTGTGAGCAACCGTGCGATCGCGCTGCACAGGAAACTATTGGAATTTCAGCAACCAGATGTTCTGATTGGAACCCACGTTCCCCACACAACGCTTTATTCCCGTCTTGTGGCCGGTTATCGCCCAGACATTAGGATCGTATCGTGGTTACACAACCCCCCTGAGACATTTCATGACCCACATCTGCTGAATTACGCTGATGCACACTGGGCGATCGCAAAGTCATTGGCGGTAAAACTCACAGCCATTACTGGAAACAGGCAACCAGTCACATGGGTTGGCAATCCGATCGAATGTGATGACGAGAGGGTTCACTATTCCGACGAACTCGCGCGATTCATTTATATTGGTCGACTCGAAAACTCCCAGAAACGACTGGATGTTCTCCTTAAGGGCTTATCTTTGCTGAGGACTGAATGGAAACTGGATGTATACGGCGACGGAGTAGATGAACCATCTCTTAGAAAGCTTGCCATTGACCTTGGACTCTCGCACCACATTGACTGGCACGGGTGGACTGATAAACCTTGGAAATTGATTGACAGAGCGACGGCACTCGTGCTCACATCCGATTATGAAGGTTTCCCGATGGTGCTCATCGAAGCCATGTCTCGAGGCCTACCCGTTGTCACGTCTGATTGTAATGACGGCCCAAGGGATCTTGTTGTGCACGAACGCAATGGACTGCTATTCGAAGCGGGAAGTCCGGAAAAACTAGCCTGCCAACTGCAGAAGATCGCAACCATCGAAATCGATTCTTGGAAAGCCATGTCTCAGTATGCCCTGCAGTCTGTAAAGCCTTACGCCCCTTTGGCGGTATACACGCGCATGACAGCAAGCTTGCATATGTCGAACCTTGGGGTGCAAAATCCGTGATCGTCGATTTCGTTCTTGGACAAGCCTCCGGACGAGGCGGTATGGAATCCGTGATTACCCAGGTGGTTGGAGGGTTGACCGACCTCGGCCATCGTGTCCGTGTGTTTCAGGCAATTCCGCCTGTTTATGCGGAGTGGGCAGGCACCCTGAGGGAAATTTATTACTATGATCCGGTTTGCGCCGGTTTTCCCACTAGATATCCGGGTGAAATCGACCTTATTCGCTGGTCACTCGGCTACCGCGGTGCGTTGGAGCTTCTCGGAAGACCTGATGTCATCGTGGCTACTCATACTCCACTTTATTGCTTAATGGCGCGATTGGCCGGCAGTGGGGTTGCTGATGTATGTCCTCCCATTCTATCTTGGTTGCATGGACCTCCGAGCAGCTATGGCGGAGAGCATTTGTTGCGCTATGCAGATGCGCATTTGGCCATCTCATCTGGCGTTGCCCACGACATTGAGGCTATTGTTCAACCGGAGAGCGCTGTCCACACCATCTTCAATCCCATTGACGTCAGTTCCGTCCATCGCATCAAACGCCCCGCTGGAGAGACACACTTTCTCTACGTCGGACGATTGGACAATACCCAAAAGCGACTTGACCTCATGTTTTCCGCACTGGCCATTGTCAGAGGGCCATGGCGCCTGGACATTATCGGGGATGGACCAGACATGCAAAACCTACAGCTCATGGGCAAAACAATGGGGATTTCAGAAAAGGTCCATTGGCATGGATGGCGGGACAAGCCGTGGAATTCTGTATCGAGCGTCTCATGTTTGTTGCTGACTTCCCAATATGAAGGTTTTGGGCTGGTTTGCGTCGAAGCGCTGGCACGCGGAATCCCCGTAGTGGCCACGGAGTGCGTCGGCCCGGCCGAGATCGTTCAACCCGGTGTAAACGGCTGGCTTGTTCCTGTAGATGATACTGATGGACTTGCGCAGATCCTGCAAGATATCGTGTCTGGAAGCTCTGAACTCCCTGACGCATTGGCGTGTGAAAAATCGGTCACACGATTTCTGGCCACTGAAGTGGTTAGAAACATGGAGGCGATTTTCATCAACATCGGACATACGAAATACTGCGGGCGAAAGACCCAGGGTGAGGGAGACCAACTGTGATAAAGCCTCAATGCAGCGTATTACTGCCTGTTCTCAACGGACAAGATTATCTCGCGCAAGCGATCCTGTCCGTGTTGCAGCAGACCTTTTCGAATTTTGAACTTTTGGTGTCGGTGAACAAATCCACAGATGCGTCTGCCAGTGTCGCGCGTAGCTTTAGCGATCCACGCATAACCGTGTATGAGCAGGAATCGAAACTAAGCATCTTCGAGAACCACAACTTCCTACTGCAAAGAGCACGCGGGGATTTTATTAAGTTCATGCACCACGATGACATCCTGCACCCTGTGGCGTTGGAAAGTTTCGTGTCATTTCTTCTTGCGGATACAAGCCTTGCCTGTGTTTTATCGCCCGTGCACATGATCGACTCTTCCGGCAATCCCATTGGAGTTTTCCCGTGGGCGTTTGGACAGCGTCAGAGATGGCGCCCAGGGGAGTTGTTCCTTGTCTCGCTCCGCTTAGGCAATATCGTCGGTAATCCCGCAAGCGTGATGTTTCGGACACACCACCTACTGCATACTCATTTTGACGAAACCAAACACAATTCGGCCGATTGGCAACTCTTACTGCAATTATTGATGTCAGCACCTGCGTTAGCCATAGACACGCCGCTGGTCATGTACCGAGTTCATAACAGCTCGGGATCCACTGGCAATCATTCCGCTTTGCAGACCCAGCGTGAAGATTTGTCGATCGTCATAAATCACGGATCGGAACTGGACAATTTTGGGCTTTATAATGGAGCCCTGCTGAGACAACATCTTCAACTCATACATCCGATCCTTGTAGCAATCAAGAACGGATCTACCACAGACCTCTCTGGCATTTGGGATTACGAATCAACTCTTCACCCTGACCTCTCTATGCTGGAGGGAGGCGCTTACCTCCGAGATGTCCAACAATTGAGGAACTGCTCAGAGCAGCACACACCGCTTACACCATCTAGTTTCGAGTCGCTTTCGATAAGTTGCCTCCTCAGCAATGATTGCCCTCTCACCTACGAGCTCATTGCTTTTCTGCGGGAGTCTGTCGCCGATTCCCTACAGCCGAAAAGGCAAATCGTATTGTTTGGCTATCAGTCATGGTGCTCCATTCTCTGGGATTTGACCAATCGTTTCAATTTCGTCATCCAGAGCGTGATCAACCCTTCTGGTTCCGCGCCGACAGAACACCAGATTCACGGAACGACAGTAGTTCCAACGCTGGATAGTCTGAAAGACATCGACGCGATCATTGTTGCGGGAGGCCACCGTATGGAGGACTTCTCTTGGCAATGGATGATTGCCGGCGCATCCTTCTTCAATCCCAGTTGCAGACCTAGAATTATAAGATGTCGGGAATGGATCTTGTAATACGGAACTCCAGATCGGCCAAAGCCAATTCCGATTTGGCGGAGTAAGATCACTTATGCGGCGTTTCCATCAAGATGACGGCCAATGTCCAATGATATCCTTTGTCCCCACTTCTCCGTCCTTCAGGTTGATCATAGCGCCGCAAACTTTGCGGCGCTATGGATCTCCTGTATGACATAATCGATCATATCATCAGTCAATCCCGGATAAACGCCGACCAAAAATGTGTCCCTCATAATCTTCTCCGTGTTGTCAAGTCCACCCGCCACGCGATGAGGCACGTTCTCAAACGCAGGCTGGCGAATCATATTCCCGGCAAAGAGCATCCGTGTCTGGATTCGACGGCTCTGAAGATAATCCACCATGCGGTTGCGCAAAAGTTGGGCTCCATTGCGAACCGTGATGATGAAGCCAAACCAGCTCGGTTCAGATTTACCCTGTGCTTCGGGTAGGATAAGGCGATCCTCAAGGTCACGCAGACCAGTCTTGAGCCTCTCAAAGTTGTGTCTTCTTCGCGCAGTAAAACTTTGGATTCGTCGCAACTGGGCGAGTCCGACAGCCGCCTGCAGGTCAGTTGGTTTTAGGTTGTAACCAAGATGAGAATAGGTGTACTTGTGATCGTAACCGAATGGAAGTTCGCCATGTTGCCAGCCGAATCGCTTGCCACATGTGTTGTCGCACCCAGACTGACACCAACAATCGCGGCCCCAATCCCGAAAGGACTCAACGATCATCTTGAGCAGGGGATCATTGGTATACACCGCACCGCCCTCACCCATCGTGATATGGTGTGGCGGATAGAAGCTGGATGTGGCAAGATGCCCGAAACTGCCGGTCAGTTTTCCGTTATACAGAGATCCAAGCGCGTCGCAGTTGTCCTCAATAATCCACAGGTGATGACGCTTGGCAACATCGAGAACGGCGTCAACATCAAACGGGTTTCCCATCGTATGTGCAAGGATGATCGCCTTGGTTTTGGCGCTAATCGCCATCTCCAACCGCTCGACCAGCACATTATAGGTCCCCAATTCGACATCCACGAACACCGGAATCAACCGATTCTGCACAATGGGCGCGATAGTCGTTGGAAAGCCCGCTGCCACGGTGATCACCTCGTCGCCAGGACACAGCCTGCGCTCTTTTAATTTTGGCGAGGTGAGCGCTGAAATCGCAAGCAAATTCGCGGATGATCCACTATTGGTCAACAGTGCGTAACGCATACCCAGGAATTGTTCCAGTTCCTTTTCAAACTGTTCCGCGTAACGCCCAAACGTCAACCAGAAATCCAAGGAGGCGTCAACCAGAGAAATCATCTCTTCGGCTCCGTACACTTTACCTGCATAAGGCACGTAGGATATGTCTTCGGAAAAGTTCTGCGGCTTGTGAAAAAGGGTGTGAAAATCCTGTACGCGATCAAAAATCAGGGCGCGTTTGGCAGATTCCAATTCTTTCTCTGCAAGTCTCCCCACCATCACTGGTTGCAACTCGCTCACTTCTTCGGCAATCCATTCCAAGCGCTCACTTGTGTCAATGTGATGCTCGGAGT
>JAJYTO010000107.1 GCA_021793015.1 Bacillota bacterium | reverse complement strand
GGAACTTTTGCAAGATGCCGTGTCGCAAGATCGACGCGTGACGATCACCTATGAAAAGCCGGACGGTACGGTCTCGAACCGCACGATCTCACCCTACGCTTTGGTGGCCAAGGCCGGAACATGGTACCTGGTGGCCGAAAGGGACGACACGGTGAGGGTCTATCGAGCTTCACGCGTCAAGCGGGTGGAGTTGACCGAGGAACGCTTCAACAGGCCGCAAGACTTCCAACTGGATGCATTTTGGGTCACGTGGACACAGGAATTTGAATCCACCCGTCCGCGATATGAGGTTGTGCTATGGATCGACAGAGCGGCCTTCATCGATTTTGTCTTGGCAACTCCCTGGCTCACGGTTGACGGAGACATACATATCGAGGCCCCTGCGCCTGAGGGTTATATTGCCGTACGGGTCACATTTGAGACAGCCGAAATGGCGTGCCGGCACGTGATTGGGTTTGGACATCACGTTTGGGTAGTCGATCCACTCGACTTGCGCGCCCAAGTTATGGAGCGTGCCCGAAAGGTAGTCATGCGCTCGGATCAGTTTCGGGATTCCCCTGAGTAATGATTAGCGACTGACGGGCCCTGATCAGGAATCGATGGCTGAGAACTTCAAAACATCCATTCGATGTGATAAAGTGATGCAGTTCACGCAGTCTTCCTGCGTAGCGCTCGATCATGAAATCTGGAATCTGCCACTCCACCATGCGCAGATAATAGACCACAGCTCCGACATCATAAAAACGCGTGACGGGGAATTCCTCGCGCGCATCGATAACCTGAAAATTCGCCTGTCGCAATTCCTCTACCGCAAAGTCCAGGTTCCAGTGAGCAAACGCATCATTGACAGGCGCCTGCAGGAATCCGTTGATGCGGTTGTCATTCTGACCACCGACCTGCTGCGTGATGAAGGTGCCTCTGCTCCGCAGAATGCGATGCACCTCTGTGGGAGTGTAGGATTCGTGGCGATTTATGATCAGTTCAAAGCGGTCCGCTTCAAATGGCAGGACATCGTCGGATTCGACGTAGGCCACGGATACATCCAGCGGCTCCAGCCTTCTATGCGCCACAGCAACATTGGGGCTATACCCCTCTGTCGCGCACGTATCCAGCGGCAACGGCGCCAAAGACGACAAAAATTCTCCCCCGCCCGTACCCATATCGAGCAAAGACGTCACCTGTGCTTTCGCCTCTTGTACGATTCCCTTGTAGTTCCATGACAGTTCTTCTTCCACGGATCGCCCATAAAGAAAGGAGAAGTCCCATCCGGTGATCGGCTGTGTTTGCGCTTCCCCTATTAATGCCTCAAACTCGGCCATTTCCATAACCCCCATCAGGATATCACGTCAGCCCACTGGCGAATCTCTGTTCTTCGCAACTTGCTTGCCTCAGTCTGCGACCGCCGTGATCAGCCAGAAGTCACTTGTCACGCGCAGACCACGGACGTCAGCGCATCTTTGAAACACGTTAGTGATCTCATCAATCCAGGCATCGTGAACGGTTCCTCGGACATTTTCACTTTGACCAAAACAACGGTAACGAATCACATCTTCGGGCATTTGCAGGTACTCGATGTGCCGCAACGGTCGCATCTCGATCTGGTCTAGGCCGCTTTGACGCAAACGAGTTTGCAATGTATGTTCCAGGGAGTGAGCCTCGGAAGCGACTGGAAATAGCCCCGGAAGGAGCTCTGGCAACTCCGCCATCACACGGTCCGGATGCAACCCCGCGACGCGCCCGCCTCGTCTCGTCAGCCGATTGGCCTCGCGGTAAACAGATGGTCCCTTCTTCGTATAGATGACATCAAAGGAGTCATCTGCGAACGGAAGACTCTCTTTGGTGCTGGCCCAAATGTACCGCGCCTGCCGACCCGCGCGATGGCTGGCGGCATCCACATACGCCTGCGAAAAGTCGACCCCTATGACATCCGCTCCGAGCGAAGCCCAGTACTCCGCTTCATCGCCATGCCCGCAACCTGCATCGAGCACCCGCGTACCAGAGACAATCCACTCGGACAGCAGACTCATGAACCGTTCGTCCGCGGTAGGTCCCTCGCTTTCGCTTTGTCACGGATACCGATACTGACCAGCCTCGCGGGCGAGCCGCTCATACCAGGCTTGACTGTGTGGCGCCAACCACTCCGGATGATCTTCCGGTCTCATCCAAGCATCCCCGCCTTAGTTTGTAAATTCCAAGACCCGGTGGTTTTCGTTCTCACTCTCTTCAAACGCCCCTTGCGTATACGCTCCGATCACGTTGCACCAGAATTGCCGCGCCTGCGTATTTTGCAGAGTTGTTCCCACGATCCATCTTCCGGGCGAAAAGCGGTCAAACAGTTGATGGGCCGCCGCTTTCCCGATCCCACTCCGTCGATAGCCGCGCAAGACAAAGAACTCCGCCACAGAATAGGGAGGATTTGTCGCTGTGTGCTCTGACATTTCGCGAATCAGGGCAAAGCCCGCTATCTGTCCTGAAACCTTGATTAAAAAGGGATACCGTCCCGCCTCCGTCCAGTAGTGATCCAAATACTTGTATCCGAAGAGACCGTGCGGGCCAACGGCGTTTCCGTCAAATTCGCTGTAATCGTGACGGCACAATTCCAGCAGGTGCTGCAGCACGGTTTTATTCTCAAGCGCGACAAGTTCCAGTTCGACATCGATTGGCGTACGCGCCTCGCGTGTGGGCTTCTGATCGGTTTGCATCCACTCCTTGATGTCACGCAACACGGGTCGCAAAGGCGGACTAATCTCCTCTTCGGCAGGCAGTTCGCTCAAAGCAAAGAATTTCACCTCGTGGCTCTCGCCACTCACCGCCAGTGTTCCACGATAGGCCCTGCACAGATAGGCGAGCGTGACGTTGTGCACCTGATCGCCGTTTGGATACTCGTAAAACAATTCAGGTCCCGAATACACGCCAAAGAGCGAAAGGTCGTCACACAGCAGGCCCGTTTCTTCGAACAGTTCGCGCCGTGCGCTCTCCTCCACCGTCTCGCCTGGCTCGTGAGCACCGCCAGGCAACCCCCAGGCGTGATTGTCCATTCTGTGCTCCAGCAACAACCGCCCCTGATCATCGAGCACCACCACACATGCGCCGACGAGAAGAATCGGCCGATGGCCCACATACTGCCGCATCTCTCTTATGTAATCGCGCACAGACTTCCCCTCCCCGCCACTCCCCGTCGTACTGCAAACCATAGTTACCTTATGATACCATTTGTCTGTCTTCATCAGAGAGATATTGTTGAAAGAAAGAGTTGCGTGGGAGGGATCTATCGTCCTATGCCATCCGGTTATATAACGTACGGAATGCGCTGGTTGTTGGATTAAGATCCTGCAATTTACGCATAATCTCTTCCGCGCATTCCGCCAGCGTCCGATCATGCGTGTTCACTTCCACATCGTACACGCCATGCCTGTGCACCCTGTCCAGTTGCCACTTGGCTTGACCAATATCTCTATCACCACGCGCTTGCTCTCTGCGTTCCAATTCGTGTAAAGAACAGTGCACGCCGACGAAGAGTACAGGGTACATGCGCAACGCGAGAACACACTCTTCTAGCCACCCCGCTTCTTGGGGGATGTCGAGAATGACGTGATCGACGATGACGTGAAAACCCAAGTCGCTGAAAGTTGCGATGCAGTGGTGCATCGCGGAAGCGCTCTTGGCCAACGTTGGCCAGTAGCTTTTCTCTAAGTGCGCTTCAGGAGCCATATTTTCAAAGACGTCAAGTTCCAGATGGAAATAAGACTCTTCATTCATTACTTGCAATTGTTTCGCAAGACTGGTTTTCCCCGCAGAGGATGTTCCCATTAAGAAGATGATGTTGCCCTTCTTCACCGTGTCTTCACTCCCTTGGGTATCACGAAAACATTATAGCAATCTGTGGGCACTTTACGACGCGTACAATCACCTGATGTTCGTTTCATAGCGGAATGGGCTCGGCCCGAGACGAGAACTCGGACTGATCGAGGGGGGCTTGCTCCACGACCCGCGCACCTCACCGCTGCATACGGTACACCATCCACGCAAGACGATATCTCGACCTGCGGAGTGCACCCGATAGGTGACGATCTCGACGGCGTTCCCGCAATGCGAACACCACACATTCTGAAGAATCCGCTCCCGGAATGGCTCCGTGACAGCCTTGTCAGAGACTTCCTCACCCCAGTTGAACCCTACCTACGCGGATGTCCGCCTGCGAAAAATTCTCTCCCGGCACGGGAGCGCCCGCAAGGCGCCGCAACATGAGCAATTGACCGACGTGAGTCATTGCGTCGCACATCGGACCCTGCAAAATTTGTTCCCAGGTGAGCGCCAGAGTCTCTTGCGGCGCAGCCAAGGCTTGATCAAGCATGGCCGCACTGTCATAGAAGCGCTTCACCTCGGTTCGCCAATCTGCCAAAGGTGAGTCGATCCGCTCCTCCTCACAGATGACTCCGTGCGTCCATACGAGCAAATCCGAGATATGATGAAGGATCTCGACGGGGGTTCGCACGCCGACGCCGGCAGAAAACGTTGAATATTGGGCCGGTGCGTCTTCAATCGCCTTTGACGCACGATAGATCAGAGTGGCCAGCATGTGACGAATGACGTATGTATCCAATGTTCATCCTCCTCGACAAACGGATCAAATCCATAGTCTTGTCATCCACTGCAAGAGGGCCCCTTCCGAATACTTGTGGTCACTCCTCGAAGTTACGAATCACATCACATCCCTCCGTGTAATAATAATTCGCGAACGACGGTGATGCTCGACAGTGAACCGCATCGACTCGTATTTGCCACGACGGGAAAGGATCGGCAAACGATCATCGACTTCTCCGCTCACCTGTCCATCCATCAGGGAAAGCCCGAGTGGATCGAGGAGTACTGTTCCGACATGGCGGCCGCGTTTATCAACGGCATGGCGGAGGCATTTCCCAAGGCCAAGCATACGGTCGACAAGTTTCACGTCATGAAGCTACATGGAACCATTGACGTTGTAACAGCCGCTGTCATCAACCTAAGTCTGCGACCTCAATGCCTGTATGAATAATCTCTTCCACGATACCGAGACGTTCGTCATATTCTGTACCCGTAAACGCGATCGGTTCCAGATCCCACCCAAATCGCAAGGCTTGTGTCAATAAATATGTCGTGCCTTCCACGCGTGACATCGACGCGAAATGATCCGAAAATATCGCCAGATCAATATCACTTTGCTCATCGAAATTGCCTTTGGCAAATGACCCGAACACAATGGCCTTTCGGACCGGAATCTGCTGTTCTATATGTTTCACATAGCCTCTGATCGTGTCCGTTATCTCTTGAGGGATTGTAGCCATACAAATACCCCCTTTGTCCGTTCGAGCACGTCTTTCGCCTTATCCCCACTCACCGAAGCTGACAGCTTTTCTCTGTAGGAGGGGTACCTCTCAGAAATATAATACGCCAAATTCGTCTGGGTTTGAAATCGGTGAAGTCACCTGACACCTCTCTTGTTACATCCCTCAGCCGATTCTAATCCTGTTTCATAACCCGCGCGACTCTCCCGCCGCAGACCGCGCACTGTCCTCGCAGCACGATGTTCCGTCCTGCCGGGTACTCGCGAAATCCGACGCTCGTGAACGGCTCGTGATGGCCTTCCACTTTTGCTGCGGGCTGAGTGAACCCTATTGGTCTGAAGTTGAACCACGGCCTGCGCGGTAGGAATCAACCAGACTTGTGATTTTGGCACAGACACCCTCCGGACGGGGCAAACCGACGCCATCAGCGACTTCGCGCGCCAACAGAGTGAACAGAGCGAGTGTCTGCATCAGAGTGTTGCCACACGTCGTCGAACTCATAATGTGCAAATGAAGTGGACAATCCCCCCAACACACGCCGCTCTGCCCATGTGTCCAAGAATCGTCCGTCGTGCCAAACATCAACGAGTTTCCCGTTCCGGGTTGTCCACTGAGCATGCCACTCAACCATTTTTAGCAGAAGCCATTTGAGATATCCATCGCAACACTGTTTTGCAGCCCATAGCTCTCCCCGACGCAGCTTTTTCGCCGTCCACACCACATGGTACAAAAAATCATCCACGGTTTGTGCGTATTCCGTCTCATTGGGAGGCGATGCATTCAACACACGGGAGTCACTAGAGGAAGCAATCACGCTCTCAAGACCATCTTTATCCAAAAGAACCTTGTATCCACGGCTGATAATGCCATTTGCTTCTGGTGGTAGACCGTTTCTGATTATTTCGAGGGGTACCGGAACAAAGTCGACGTCAAGTCCCCCTTCAAACAGGACTCTTCTCTCCATGGACGACCCATCGGGCGTGTGTTCTAGAAATGTCAGTATGTATTCGCCCAACTCAGGCAACCAGTCCTGGCTTGAGATGTACTCATGCGGATTACTCGTTACAAACACCAAATCCAAATCCGACCACTCGTCGGCTGGATGATCTTCCCTCGCGCGCGAGCCAATAACCATGACCAGACGGATGTCTTGCCGAACTTTGGAGAAGTCAATAAAACGCTCAAGAAGGGTGTTGTAGCTGAGACTCACCGCCATCGTTCGTCGCACCTCCATGAATCATGCTAAATCAAACCGCCGATTCTGACATCGGTCTCAAGCATGAGACTTGGCTGATACTCTTGTATTCACAAAATCAAGGCATAAGAAAGCGGCGTCCAGACCTAGAAGCGGTAAGGGTTACCGAACGTCATCAACCTCCCTCTTCAGCCATATCCACTCCTGCGGACACACTCCGGTGGCGTCTGCTACGTCCTCCCACCCCCAAGCACGAAAGCGTGCGAGCGCAGTTTCGTTATCGGGGTACACGCGCAGATAGGTCCATTGGTATTGTCGATAGGAAGTCTCCCGGTACAGCATGCGCATCAACACTTTGCCGACGCCACGTTCCCGTTCGGCCGCACATACAATGATATGAGCTAGTTCTGTATCTTTTTCCTCGTCATCGATCCAGATTTCCCCATAAGCGACAGGGCGCCCGTCTTGCTCCAAGATGAAGGGTTGCTGATCATCGATCTCAAGCCAGGTCATAAATTGTTCCTTCCCGTCCGCATCCCGTCCCGTCACCCACAAGCGCTCGCGCGGATCGCGCAACCACTCTCCGATGAGCGAGGCGTCTTCGACATGCGCACGGCGCAGGTGAAATCGCTCCTCGTACGGACGTACCATCACGACGAACAGAACCTCCCCTTGCATGAACATGGTCGTACTACGAAATCCGAAACGCTCGTACAGACGAGTGGCGCGGCGATTGAACGCTGCCACGGAAAGGCGCGCGTTTACACCGGGATGACAGGCATCCAATGCCTGCAACACAAACGCTAAAAATGTGTCGCCAAGTCCTCGTCCAGTGAGATCCGGCCGCATGCCAAGGCCAACATCGACTGTATTGAGCGACACATTCTGATAGGCGCCGGCCGGATGTCCGGCAGGCACCTGCGCTGAGGCGCCAAAACAGTAGAAGCCGACGATCTCGTCTCCATCATTTACGACTGCGGCATATTGACCGTTTAAGAGTTCGGCCAGATCACCGTCCGACTGGCTCATGTTATATACTCAACTTTCGCAGAGCAAATCGGGCAGATATGCCTTGATGTAATTGGGCAAAGCGTCGATCCATTGCTGGAGTTGACTGCGAATCAATTTTGACATCCGCCTGCAGACGTAACAGCGGCGAAGTGTCCGTGCATAGGAGAGCCAACCGCTCCTTCTTGTTGGTGCGGTGACGAACGAACACCACCATGACAGAAATGCTTGGACTCAAGTGAGTATGTATGCGTGGCAACACTTCAACCCCCACCGGAACGCACAGTCACGGTGGGGGTTGCCTGAAAGTTCATAGAGAGTCGTACGATAGACGAATTGGCCTACTGCCTCGCCTTGCTGCTTCGCCCTTACTGCTGCGCCGGGTACAGCGCCCACATACTCCCCGTCCAGTCGCTGTGAATCCCCGCCCGGTTCAGGATCTGCATCACGTACCAGATCGGCATGTACGTCGTCTTGTTCCCGTGGAGCGGATCGATGCCCACCACGCCGGGCACCTGTTCGCTCACCTGGCCATTCAGCGTGATCGTCATGTTCCCCCTCTGGCTGAGTCCAGCGCCGCCACCGCTGCTACCGCTGCTACCGCTGCTACCGCCGCTGCCTCCGCTACCGCCGCTGCCGCTGCCGCTGCCGGCCGTCGTGCCCGCTCCGCTCGCCGACCCCGGTTGTCCGCTTGTCGTCATCGTCCACGTATGCCCGTTCCAAGTGCTCTGAATCCCGGCGCTTCTCAACACCTGCATCACATAGTAAATCGGCATGTAGGTCGTGTTCACGCCCGTGTTCGGATCCTTCCGCACGAAGGCGTTGTACCCGTACGTCTGGCCGTTCCACACCATTTCCCGCTGATTGGCTTGCAGGTCCATCGGCTTTGGCGTCACCACGACCAAGTTCGCGTTCTGGCTCACCTGCAGCGTCACCTGGCCCTTTTGCACCGTGGCCGGGACCTGCTCCACCTGCCCGTTCACCCACCCGTCCACGGCTGAACCGGTCTGGATGGCCGGGTTGGAAATGGTCACGTTCACCGGGTAGCCCGTCCCCGTGTAGTGAATCCCCACCGCGGAAGTCACATTCGCCGTACTGGGCAAGTTCGTCGTGATCTGCGGGAGCGCCGCGAGCGATTGCGTGGTCAGCGTGACCGCAGCCCCGGTTGCCGATGCCGCCTCTAGTGTCACATTGGACCCTTGTACGGGGATCGTATCGGGAGCCGCCGCATTCACATCCACCGTCCCTTGCGCCACAGTCGTAAACGCGCCCTCCGGCTGAGCACCGCTGCCCGCGCTGCCGCTACTGCCTGGTGTACCCCCGTTGCTCGGTGTACCCCCGTTGCTCGGCGTGCTACCGTTGCCCGGTGTGCCGCCGTTGCCCGGTGTGCCGCCGTTGCCCGGTGTGCCGCCGTTGCCCGTAGACCGTGCGGCGACGGTGATAGACAGACTTCTTGTAGCGACGTCGCCGACCGAATCCGTCACCTGCACCGTGAAGTTGCTGGTTCCCGTCGCCGTCGGCGTACCGCTGATGACGCCCGTGCTCGAAGCCAGTGAAAGCCCCGCAGGCAGCGTTCCCTGTGTCACGCTCCATGTGTAGCGGGGGAAGCCTCCCGTCGCTGCGAGCGTTTGTGAATAGGCGCTGCCTTCCGTCGCGCCTGCAGGCGCTGTTGTGCTTACGCTCGGCGACGGAGCTGCGTTCAGGGACAGCATCGTCGGCGTCACATTGTTCACCGTGCCATATACCGTACCATACACCGTCGCTGTGACCGTTCCGGATTTTTCCGACGTTACCTGCGGCGCCGTCCAACTCGCCGTGAACACCCCGTTGCCGCCCGCAGTCACCGACGGTGTATTCCAGCCGCCAATCGTGCCCGCAAGATTAACAATCGCATTCGGCACCGGCGCGCCATACACATCATACACCGTGCCCGTCACGGATCTGGTCGTCCCGCTCAGCACGTCCGTATTGCCAAACGCCAGATGAACCGACCCCATGTTTGCCGTGGTGGCCGTCACCACGTTGCTCTGCGGCGACTCCCCGGCCGCATCGACGGCAGTGATCGCGAACGAATACTTTGTACCCGGCGTGAGTCCGTTCACCGTGTGGCTCGTGCCGTTCACACCCGTGGCCAGCGGCGTGCTGGCCCCATTCTCGTACACGTTGTAACTTGTCGCACCAGGGACCGCAGCCCAAGCAAGCGTTTCTGCCGTCGCAGTCGTGTCTGTTACGAACAGTGTCGCAGTCCCTGGCAGAGTGGTCACACTGTCCGCCGGAGAAGGCACACTCTCGCCGCCCGTGTTCACGGCTGTCACCGTCACGCTGTACGTGCTGCCCGCCGTCTCGCCCGTCACATCGTAGCTCGTGCCAGTCACCGGGGTGGATGTGACCTTCATGCCATTGATGTACACGTTGTACCCGGTCGCGCCATGGACAGGGGACCAGGACTCCGTCCACCCGGTTTGCGTCACATGACCGGGTACCAGCCTGGTCGGGACGCCTGAGACATTCGGCAGCGTGGTCACACTGTCTGCCGGAGAAGGCGCGCTCTCGCCACCCACGTTCACGGCTGTCACCGTCACGCTGTACGTGCCGCCCGCCGTCTCACCCGTCACATCGTAACTCGTGCCGGTCACCGGGGTGGACGTGACCTTCGTGCCATTGATGTACACGTTGTATCCGGTCGCGCCATGGACAGGGGACCAGGACGCCGTCCACCCGGTTTGTGTCACATTGCTGTGGACCAAGCCCATCGGGGCACTTGGTGGCAGCGGTGTCACGGCGATGGACACAGTTGACGGCGTCACAGCCGCCCCGTACACAGCCGCCGTGACGGTATACGAAGTCTCGGCAACGACGGTCGGCGCTGTCCAAGTCGCACTGAACGCCCCGTCAGCTCCGGCCTGCACCATCGTACCCAAGCCGCCGAAGGAACTGGTCAGAGTCACCTCGGCGTTCGGCACCACCTGTTGAGACACGTCGTACACCACGCCCGTTACCGAGACAATCGCGCCGCTCAAAACATCCTTGTTGCCGACGGATAATTCCACCGATCCGATTTTGGCCGTATTCACCGTCACGGAATTGCTCCGAGACGTTTCGCCGTTGACGCTCACCGCACTGACCGCGAACGTGTACGATGTGTTCGACGTAAGGTCGTTCACGGTGTAGGTGGTGCCGGATACGTTGGAAACAATTTCGGTCCCGTTCTCGTACACATTGTAACTCGACGCGCCCGCCACGGCGTTCCATCGCAGGGCCGTCCCAGTGGCGGTCGTGTTGCCGAACGCAAGGTTTGGCGCCGACGGCGCGGTCAGGACGATGGTCACACCGCTCAGTGCCGATTCCCCAACCGCATTCACCGCAGCGACTGTGAACGTGTACAGCATACCGGGGGTCAGGGCGCCGAGTGTGACGGAGTTCCCGGTCACATTTGCAGCAATTGGTGTGCTTCCGCCGTTTTCGTATACGTTATAGCCCGTCGCCCCCGGCACGGCGCTCCACGTCAGCGTTGTCCCGGTGGAGATGGTGTCGCTGGACGAAAGTCCGGTCAGCGCCTGCGGCAGAGGCGCGTATTCAACCGCATTGGCCGTCGTGTTATTCGCGTTGGTGACAAACAAATTGCCCGCGCCATCCACCGCCATTCCAAACGGAAAATTGAACGACCCGGTGTTCATCGGCGTCGTCCAAGTGCTGGCCCCGCTCGGTAGTTCTACCATGGTGCTTGACCCCGCGTTCATCACAAACAGGTCTCCTGAACTGTTCACCGCAATGCCGCCAGGTTTGTTGAACGTTCCACCATCCGTGATATTCTTCCATTTGCTGCTTCCGCTCGGGAGTTCTTCCACGGTATTTGAACCCGAGTTCGACACAAACACATCGCCCGTACTGTCCACCGCGATACCGCTTGGCTTGTTGAACGAGCCACCATTTGTGATGTCTTTCCATGTGCTGCTCCCGCTTGGCAATTCTTCAATCGTGTTGCTGCCGAAGTTCGCCACAAACAGGTCGCCCTTGCTGTCGACGGCAATGCCATACGGTGCATTGAACGATCCGCCGTACGTGATATTCTTCCATGTACTGCTCCCGCTTGGGAGTTCCTCTACGGTGTTTGACCCTGAGTTCGTCACGAACAGGTTGCCTGCACCGTCCACCGCGACGCCAACAGGGTTACTGAACGAACCGCCATTCGTGACGTCTGTCCACGTACTGCTACCGCTCTTCAATTCTTCCACGACGTTGGACGAAGAGTTTCCATAGTTGACTACAAAGACGTCGCCGGCGCTGTCCACCGCGACGCCTGTGGGCGTATTGAACGACTGGCCATGCGTGATATCCGTCCATACACCCGTCGCGGCGTACGCGGTGTCAGCTCCCAGCCACGGCAGAGCGGCAGACAGGGCGGGCAGCAGCAAGAGCGCCGCGTACAGCTTCCCAGTCCGGCTTGCTTGATGGGGAGTCCTCAGTCTGTCTGCACCTGATTTTTGAGTCACCTTTGCCACGAGATTTTCGCATCCTCCTTCATCCGCCATCCCCGTGATTGCGGCCAGCACACACAGCCGGCCGATTTACCCTGATTTAATCGTTTCGCCCTCCACTCTGCACTTCATATGAGCAGTCAATTCAAGCCGTCGTCCGCAAGGATCGCAGCAATTCAGAAGCAGCATACATGGGGAAGTTTAAATCCCGGTAAAATAAAGAGGCATTCACGAGGAAAATTCTATCGACAGCTTTGTCAACGTCTTATGGAACCAATTGCAGATGTTTCCTTATAACTCATCGGCCAGAATCGAATACACCAACGACTCTGCCCCTAATAACCAGCCCGGCTTCCTCTTCACTGCTGAAGCCGAGGGCACACGCCGGGCCAAAGGCCGGTGGGAATGAACACCTACTGAACACTTCAGCCGCGTGACGCAAGTCTACGCAAACGAAAGCGTTAATCGCATAACCCCCACCGGAACGCACATTCACGGTGGGGGTTGCTAGGAAGTTCATAGAGAGTGGTATGATCGAATCGCCTCTACTGCTGCGCCGGGTACAGCGCCCACATACTCCCCGTCCAGTCGCTGTGAATCCCCGCCCGGTTCAGGATCTGCATCACGTACCAGATCGGCATGTACGTCGTCTTGTTCCCGTGGAGCGGATCGA
>JAJYTO010000106.1 GCA_021793015.1 Bacillota bacterium | reverse complement strand
CAGTCTGCCTCTCCAGTTCTCCAATTCCCCGTCGTCGCTTGCGAGAATGCGTTGCACGAGGATGCGCAACGCATCGACAAGCGGCGAATAGACCGGCCTCATCAACGAAGCTTCCACTTGTGCATAAGCGATAAACGCTCCTGAGGAGAGCAGGGACTCTGAGAGATTTTTCAATAAAGTCGTCTTGCCCGCTCCTGGATCGCCCATGATCACTGCCACAGGCGACCTTCCCGACTCGGTTTCCCGCCACATGGCGTTAAGCGACTCCACATGGGATTCGCGGGCGTACAGTCTTCGCGATATCCGCAAAGCGCCTGGCACATCCGATAATCCAGGATAAAAAACGCGTTCGCTCTTCTGAAAAGACATGCTCCAGTCTTCCAGATCGCAGACCAGACCATACATGCTCTGATAGCGATCTTCAGGCAACTTTTGCATGCATTTCATGACTATGTGGGAGACGCGCACAAATTCGGACTCGCTTGGGACCGGCTTGGGCGTCAATGCGATATGGGCGTGCACCCACTCGACTCGGTTGTGGGCGACAAAGGGATATTCCCCCGTCATCATCTGATACAGGATGACGCCAAACGAGTAGATGTCGGTGCGGTGATCGATCTTCCGCTGCATGCGGCCTGTCTGCTCGGGAGCCATGTACGGCAATCGCTCCGGTTCAAATCCGGTCTGCGCGCTTCCTTGATCCACAGGCGCAATCGCGACCGCTTCCGGTTCAGATCCGATGCGAATGCAGCGCGGCGTTAGACTGCCGTGAACGCCTCTCGCATCGTGAATCTTCAACAATTCGCCCGCCGCGCCAAGGGCCGTGTGAATAAACAACTCCCTTGAAAGTGCGCCTATCTTCAGCGACTCCGCAAGAGTCGTGGACTGCTCATGCTCAGATGGCTTCGCTCCACCCTTGGTCTCTCCGGGCCCCATAATCGCTTCACACCGCGCCCTCGCCGTTAAATTTGTAGCCCGCTCCGCGAATCGTTACAATATACTTGGGAATGGAAGGATCTAACTCAATCTTCTTTCTGAGATTGCTGATGTGGACCATGACCGTGCGAGCGTCGCCCAAGGCGGGCGTGTTCCAGACATGAAGAAACAGATCCTCTGGCCGAAACACCCGATCGGGGTTCTGGGCCATCAGCATGAGGATCTGAAACTCTTTTGCCGACAGGATAACCTTCGCGTGGGGTGTGGATACCATGAAGCACTCTTCATCAATCTCCAGATCCGCGATTCGAATCGGAGAGCCCGCTTGCCCCCGTTTGGCCGAAAGCCCCTTATAGCGGCGCAACTGCGCCTTGACGCGGGCCACCAGTTCGCTGGGACTGAATGGCTTTGTCAAATAATCGTCCGCCCCAAGAGAGAGGCCGAGGATCTTGTCCGACTCAGCGGATTTCGCGCTCATAAAAAGTATCGGGATATCCGTATATTTTCTTATCTCCTGACACAGCTCAAATCCACTGGGCCCAGGCAACATGATATCGAGAAGCACAAGGTCGACGGACCCCTCCTGCAACAAGTCGATGGCTGTCCAGTCATGGGCCGTCAGGACCTCAAACTCGTGCCTGCGCAAATAGAGAGACACCAACTCGGTAATGTCATCGTCGTCTTCAACAATCAGCACCGTGTCTTTCATGACGCCAGGATCACCACTCCCCGCCGATAAACGAACAGCCGCTTCTCGATCTCGCCGGAACATCCGGCGCCCGGCTATGATATAAAGAAGTCAGATTCACTATAGATACAGACTATTATTCACTCCCGCAAAAGTCAACGCCCCTGTTTCTGCCATCCTGCCGTTCTGCCATCCTTCGATTCTCCCGCCGTCCTCCCATCATCAGCCCAGCGATGATTCGACATCGCCGACAAGTTTGGCAGGTGTTTCTTCGGAGTACACGGAAAATCCCCGGCCTCCCTGATGTTTGACGGTGTACATGGCCTTGTCGGCAGCCTGTATCAACGTTTCAAAGTCCTTCCCATCTTTCGGAAAGATGCTGACGCCCAGACTGGCCGACACCCGAAACTTGCGATTGTCAATGGAATACTCGACGTCGAGGGAGCGGCTCAACCGCTGGACAACGTTCGACACCGCATTCCCAGTGCGAATGATGTCTGTCAGGACGACGACAAATTCGTCGCCTCCGACGCGAACCACAACATCCTCCATGCGAATGCGCCGCTTCAGCCGCTGAACGATCACGCGCAGAACGGAATCGCCGCACTCATGGCCATACATGTCATTGATCGTCTTAAAGCCATCCAAATCGATGTAAATGAGCGCAAACGCTTCGCCAAATTCCTTCTGGAGGCCCACCCGGTACCGCTCAAGGAACAACCTGTTCAATGCTCCCGTCAATGGATCGTGAATGGCCGTGCGTTCCAGATCGACGACGTAGGCCAGCATATCCGCCGCCAGTTGCATGGAATGCAGCTCTGTTTTATTAAAATCGTAGGGTTCGAAGTTGGCGGTGCACAGGGTCCCATACAGGGTGCCGTCAAGGAGCAGAATCGGCACGCCCATGTAGGCGCCAATGCGTTGCGCGGCCAACGCTTCGCCCTTCGCATGATTCGCGGTGTCCGCGATGATCACCGACTGCGTCTGGTGCATGAGTTCAAAACCGGCGAGTTCTGAGAGGCGCAGCACCGTCAGGTCGTCGGAGAACGTTTCCTCCCGGTGGAACAGCCTCACCAGCGTAAAAAATCCGTCTTGCATCGTCACAATAAAAAAGGTGGAGGTGGGAATGACGCTGCTCAATTGACTCAGGCTGTCGCGCAGTGATCGGGTAAAATGACTCCATGGCGCTATTCTCGGCACTCCCTACGCCTCCCTGTTTCGATTCCACACTACTTCTCAACCACGCGGCGGCAATGCGCCACGATATCATCCCACTCCAGGAACCGCCGCTCGCAATCCGCTTCCGTCAGTTTCGATCCCCGCTGCACCTCAATGGCCGCGAGATCCTCTTGCGCCATCAATGCGTGCCACTGGCCGGGGCGTATTCGAATCACATCTCCCGCCGTCACCATCGCGAGACCGCCGTCAAGCGCCAACAGTCCGCGGCCGCGAATGACCGTCCAAACCTCCTCGCGAAACAGATGTTGATGATAGCTCATATTCGCCCCCGCACGCAGGGTGTTCTGCCGTGTCAGAACCTCTGTCCCATCCGCCAGCATGCAGTGATCCAACACGCGATAACTGCCCCAGCGGCGCTCCTCAAACATCGGCCGTCCTGCAAATGGCGCCACCAGTCCCTTGATGTCGGCCGCGTGCTCCCTGTCCGCAACCAGTATGCCGTCCGGGCTCGCCACCACGATCGTGTTGCGCAGCCCTGCCGCCACGATCGGAATATTCAACTCGTTAATCACATGGGAGTCTTCGCAGTGTTCGGCGGCGCCGTATCCTATGAAATCATTTCTCAGTTCGGGGGCCAACACAGGCCACGTGCCCATGTCCTTCCACGCGCCTTCGTAAGGAGTCACCACGATTGACCGGCTTGATTCAAGCACCTCGTAATCGAAACTGCGCTTCGGCATCTGATCAAACTGTTCAACCATATTCCGATAGGTGGTTGGATATCCCCGTTCGCGCAAAAGGTTGATCAGATAGGAGGAGCGAAAACAGAACACCCCGCAATTCCAGAGCGCTCCTTCTGCCACCAAATGGGCGGCGCGATTGCGGTCAGGCTTCTCGGTGAATGAATCGACGCGCCTATAGGGAGCCTGACTGCTTCCCTGTTCGACGCGGATATAGCCAAACTGACTCGATGGACAGAGCGGGCGAACACCGAGAAGAGCCAGATCCGCGCCAGAGTCGACGAGTGTCCGTTGCAGGCCCAGAATCGCCTGGAAGAAGGACTTGTCTACATACTGATCGACAGGCGCCACGGCCACCACTTCGTCCGCCAATGGATCCTGCGACAGATACAGCGTCGCCAGCGCGACAGCGGGAAACGTGTCCATGCGCTGCGGTTCCACGATGACGCTCACATCGCCCAATTGGGAGTAAATGATATCCGTTTGAGCATGCGAAGCGCAAACATAAACGTCTTCCAGTGCGTCCAAGTCCGCAAGTTGCGACCAGACTCGCTCCAACATCGAGACCATGTCGCCCTGCTCGTTCTGCAGCACCCGAAGAAACTGCTTCGAGCGCACATCGTTCGAAAGAGGCCACAACCGCTTACCCGATCCGCCCGAGAGAAGCACCAGTTTCACTCTATCATCTACTTTCGGCTTGATTGTAAGGTCTGGGTTGATCGTATGGCACGTAAAGTTACACTGTCAACGAAAGACAATCCAGGTTATTTGCCCAAACTTTAACTTGCAAGGATCATAAATATGCTGGCATATCGGTGATAAAAGACGTGAAGCCTGGATCTCGTCAGGGGAGTTTCTTTATTCGTTAAAGAGTTTTTAATACTGTTTCTTGTCAATGGAGCTCTTAAACATCAGAGCATGAAGTGCAAGCGTTCCTGATCAGTTCCCGATCGCACGCACCTCATGCGGCACTCATGTACTCAATGAAAAACAAACAAGCAAATCACTACCCCTATTTCCGGTTGTCAAACCCTCTCTACAGATCCGGAAGTGCTGGACAATGCAACCTCAACCACTTTTCGCTTCGTTTTCCATGTCCAATAGTTGTTTGCATAAAAATTCCAAACCATCGCCACAATAATCCCGACCCCGTTCGCCACGAAATAATCCACATGCAATCCATACGCGAGTATCGAAAGCACCACCGTGTCGATACCGATCCCCATTAATGACGTGGCAACATATTTGCCGAGTCGCTTTATGGCCGTCCCCGATCTGGAGTCATACCACGTCAACCTGTCATTTAAAACAAAATTCGTCGCCATCGCAACAGATCCTGACAGTACGGCCGCCTGCCAGAAATCCAAGTGTAGTTTCACAAGGCCGACATACACCAGCATATTAACAAGGACTCCAGAAATTCCAACAGCTGCAAAAATGTATTTTCGTCGATCCTCGGAACTGGACAAAATCAATTTAAAAATGTGCTTTAGATAATTCCACTGTTCTCGCAACGACATGTTTGACGAACCCGCTATTCTGGGCTGAAATCTGTACGGGATCTCCACAATCCGTTCGTAATTTCCGCGAACCAGCACTTCCATGAGAATTTTCCATCCAATCGGCTGCAGACTTGCGTTTTCCACCACACTTCTTCGCAAAAGGAAAAAACCGCTGGTCGGGTCCGTCACGCTCCGAACCCGCTTTAGCGCCGCCTGTCCAAGAACGCGGGCGACCCAGGAGATCAATTTTCGAGAAGGAGACAGCCCCCCATCGTCGCCACCCGGCACGAAACGACTGGGGATGACGATGTCGCATCCGAGTTCTGCCTCCGTCACCATATCCATCAGTAGTTCCGGCGGATGCTGCATATCTGAGTCCATGACCGCGATGAGTTCTCCGCGGGCCAGTTCAAATCCCCGCACCACCGCCGTTCCCAGACTCCGCTCATGCTCACGATGCTCATACCGCACACAGGAATGCTCCCTGCTCAAATGCTCAAGCGCCTCCACAGACTCTTTCGAAGTGCTGTCATCCACAAAGATGAGTTCAAATTCCAACGGGCGAAGGACATTAACCAGTGTTTCAGCAACAATGGCGGGATTCCCCCCTTCGTTAAACGTTGGCACAACAATACTGATCTTCATACTCATATCACCTCGCAGCAGCAGTGGACGCGACGGAATTAAGTTCCAACTATATTCAATCGCGCATCTTCTGACTACAAAGCTAGATCCTTGGTTACCAGGAGTCAATGAGTGGAAAATCGGTTGTTAAAGGCGCCAAAACAATAAAAAAGGGGACCTGTCGCGCAAAAATGAACAAATCGACCGCCATTTCTTTATATCCTAAATTCTTTTTTATATGTGCAAATGAACAAGTGACCTCTACCAGGAACATTCCCGGTTGAGAGAGGGGGCGTCGTGGCTAATTCTATGCGGCGTCAGATGATAGCGGTGCGGCACAGTTCCGAATCAACGGATCAACAGGTCAACGCCTACATCAATGGCCACGGCGAGGGCGACTGTGACTTTGCCCGGCTCCCGCCCTCGCCACAAACCTCATGTACTCAGCCTTAATTTTTCTTTATGGTCTCTTTAATTGCGCCAAGAACCGCGTCACGTCGGTATTATTTCAGGAATATGAGACCTTGCGATATCCCGGTTATCCATGTAGCCTACGGGTAAGATACGCACGGAGATTGTTTCAGAAGTGATCCGAACTCCCCCGCGCGTTGCATCGTCAGGCATCAAGAGGGCTTCCCTGCATGCACAAGGCATACGCTCAGTGAGCATTCCGGGGGATAGTTCGTTGCACCGCTCGGGTCTTGCCTGCTCTTTATTAACAGGCTCTCATATAGGAGGTTTGACCTTGTCCCTGTCAGCAGCATGGCCGTTAAAAAACACGAAGAACAATTCTGCGGAAGCGCAGGAGGTCACAACGCCCGGCTCGATGTATCCGAAGTGGGAAGGACGGATATTAGCGCTGTTCACCTTGGGAGTTTCACTATTCGTAGGGTACGAGTTGGTGTTCCGTTATCACATCGTTCCAAGCGGAGCCTATTACAGGATGATTAACGGCCTCTACATTGTATGGGGAGGCAATTTTCACCTAGCTGCCATGAGCCTCTACTGGAGTCCGCTCATCAGCCTGCTTTCGATTCCGTTCGCCCTCGTGCGTAATTGGTGGCCATCCTTGGTGACCGAAGGTTTCACGGCCAACATCTTGTCTGCCCTCTTTGCGACAGTGGGGGTTTATCATCTGAATCGAATACTTTGGCGTTTCAGCTTCGGGCGGACCGCCAGAGTTTTGTGGTCAGTTCTATATATCGCCAATCCCCTCATCTTGATCTACAGTAGTAACGGAATGGCAGATGCATCAGAGTGCGCGTTTGTGCTCGCCTCAGTGGACGGGCTCGTTGAGTATTTGCAAACCGGCAAGATGATGGGAGTCATTCGCGGCGGTTCGTGGCTCGCCGCAGCCTTCATGCTGCGCTACGAGTCCGTTCCGATAGGCGCCCTGCTGGGCGTTGGTCTCGCTTTGACAGTCTGGCGCAAAGAGCGCAACGGTGAGAAGGCCATCGGTACAACCATCGCGTTTCTGTTCCCGGCATTCGCGGCCGGAATTACATGGATGCTCCTGAATTGGATGATAAAGGGCAACCCTCTCTGGTTCGCCGTGTCGAGATACTCCAATTCTGCACAAATCGCATCCGGCGGATATAACACGCCCCAAGTGATGGCAGCTGACCACAACATTCTTGAAACACTATATCAAGTAGCCCATTTCACCGACAATTTTTGGCCATTTTTAATTGTTTTTGCCGCAGTGGTCATTATGCAGTTTAGGCGCAAGGTCGACCCCGTGGGATTGACGATTGCGCTTGGCTCTCTCGGAGCGCCGCTGCTGCAAGCTGTTCTGTTGTACAAGCATTCATCGGCCGACTGGGACCGGTTTTTTATTTATTACATCCCGTTCGGCATTTTGCTCAGCGCGTTTCTGGTGTCTCGAATCGCGAGCGAAAAGGGACGACGATATGCTGCCATTCTTTCGTGCTCCGTACTGATATCTGCAAACTATGTCACATGGAATGCCTTGCACAATACTGTGTGGGGAGACGGCAGCGTAGGGTACGTCTCCGCCGTCGGCCAGAGGCTCAGTTCCCGAGCAAACCTGGGAAATAAAAGAGTCAATGCTCCCGCCGTTTTCGTTAACGTCTACGGAACATTTGCACCGCTAAAAGCAATTGCCGATTATATCAACTCGCGCCCAAGTATCCGAGTTCTGGTTTCATCAGATGTAATGCCTTGGATTAAGAGACCAAACCAGGTTGTGTTTACAAACGAGGCAAACTTCAACTCCATACTGCTCAATCCTCGCGGCAGAGTCAGCGACATACTTGTCTCTCCCGTCAGTGCTCTGGGTATGGATACAAGCTCGGTCACGCATCAGTACCCCACCCTGTACTCCGGAGGCGTTCCATGGACGAAACTCATCCACCAGTTTCCAAACGGTGATCGCCTGTACGCCGTTCTCCCCACCGCACCTTAATCGGTCAATCCAAGCTGGTGGTTGAAATCGCCGCAATTATATTTTCCTGAGCAGTTGCAGACAAAAATAAGAAACGGTAGAATGTACGTGAGTGTAAAAGGCAAACTCGTCGAAAGGCGGGGGCGCAAAACTAGAGGGGCTAAGGCGCGCGTGCGCTAAGCCAGCCAGCTGCCGCGTTTTATTTTTGTGCTGGGTCCGCGGCAGAACCATTTCTGCCGTATTTTTTGTGCCCAAAAGGAGGACATCCAGTGCAAAAACACTTGTTTTCGACTGCTCTGTTTACCAGTATAGTTGGAGGTCTCGTCGCCTTATTGTGCTTTACCCCTGCGGCACAGGCATTTGGCCAAGCAAATGCGCCCGGCGTACCCGTTTCCCGAAGTGATTTCGGGGTCAACACGTTTGCCTGGGATTCGCAGATTACCACGACCGGCGCCACATCGGCGCTAAAATCACTCGGGGTTGGCATGCAACAGTTTCCAAACTCCGTCAACTGGAATTGGCAGACGAACACGGCGGTCGCCAATCCACAGAATCCAATCAATCCGGGCAACAGCCCTGAGAGTCTGAATGCTTGGGGGAAACTACTGACAGCCACAGGACAAACGGGTCTATATATATTTAGTTACGATCAGGCGCCCGGATGGACCGGCGGGGGCACAGCGCAGGATGCAACACAGCTTGCAGATTATATTTTGCAACACCATATACCCGTATCAGCCATAGTGATAGGCTCTGAGGAATACGGACAGTGGAATTTTTCTCAAAATCTTCACAAGAACAAGTCCGCTCTCGCGTACGCTAAAAATGCCGCTGTCATTGCGCAAGCTATTCACGCTGTCCTGCCCGTTGTCAAGATCGGCGTGAGTTTCGAGGATGGACTCTCTGCGCACGCACTGAAGTGGGATCAGTATGTTCTACGGCTCGATGCACCGTATATCAATTTTCTGTCGGTGCATTCGTATCCATTCAGTTCTTCCGTAAGTCCCTCCACACTGCTACAGGGTCTGCCGTCCGCCATTGAGAAGCTCATGGCGACGGCAGATCAACAGATCGCAGCCAACGTGCCGGCTGCGATGGCATCCCATATCGGAGTTTGGGTTACGGAATGGAACCCAGAGTCGACCCCTGGCAGTCTCTCGCTGACGCCTACATACGGAGCGGCGATGGTCGAATCACTGGCTGCCTGGAGAACGGCGGGAGCGCAAAAGGTCTTTGTCTGGTCGTTCGACGGCGGCGTTGACGCATCTGGAAGTAACGGCACATTTGGTCTGGTGGCAAATGGCGCGCTGGGCTCGGAAGCGATGAATCAATTGTATCCATCCGGTCAGGCCGTCGCGTCATTTATGCACGCTGTCGGTTCTGGTTCCACACTGACCTCCTGGACCGGCGCTAACGGTTTTGTTGCAGAAGTGCAGCAGGGCGCAACTGGTAAAGCATTCTTCATTAACACCACCGCTGCAACCCAATCGTACACATACGATGGCTCGAACACGGTTGTTGTTCCTTCCGATTCTATGGTCGAGGTCTCGGCCAGCGTGCAGTCGGTAGCGGGCATGACAGCTTATCAGCAACCAAGTGTTCCGTATACCGGGGCTCCTTTGACCCTGCCAACATTAGCCAGTGTCCCACAGTCTGTATATGCAGGTGAAACAGTGACTATTCAGGGGGCGGGCTTCGGAAAACGGATGGGATACATTCATCTCTCTCAAGGCCCGCTCGTGTGGGGCGCATCGACGTCCCGCACGGTTTCCTGGGGGTCGCCGGGCAACTCGAACACTGTAGATACACTCTCCTGGAGTCCCAACGAGATAACATTTGTCGTACCAAATAACACTCCCGCCCCCGATGGTCATTTTTACAGCGCATTGAGTGTTGGACAATCGACATCCCTGTCGGTCGTCACTGCCAACCAGACAATTTCATCGGCTGCGAGCGTGCAGGTCTCACCATCGCCCTCAGTTAGTATTGAACAGGTGTCCGCTTCCAATCTATATCCTGGCGAATGGGTTACCCTGAAAGGAACAAATTTCGGTTCAAACCAAAATGGTTCTTATCTCCATATATCGGAAAACGGAACGAGTTGGGGTGCTCCTGGGAACTGGTACCACATCAGCTTCTCTTCCTGGACGAATGATCAGATTCGATTCCAGGTGCCAAATGGGTTGGGGGGATCCGGAAAGCCTCTTCCAAGCGGCTCTGCAACGCTCCAGATCGTCAATGGAACGGGAAGTTCGTCGCAAGCGCGGCTGCTCACCGTCTCAGCGTATGGTGCGACCGTATCCTCCGTCTCGCCAACCACAGTTGCGCCGGGACAATCTGTCAGCGTCACGGGGACAGGATTCGGACGGTCGCCGGGATATGTGCAGATTATGCAAAAAGGCACCAGTTGGGGGGCGCCAGGAAACTCTTATTCAGTAAAAGTAACAGAATGGTCTCCGGATCAAGTCGTATTTTTGGTGCCGAACGGGAAGAACGCCCCAGGAGCAAGTGTTCTTAATGGATCAGCAACCGTTCTCATTGTCAGTTCGCAGGGCGTATCCACGGCGCCATACCAGATTAACGTAGGGTAACAACGGATAACGTACCGTTACAGCAACACGGTGCAGCTTACTTCCGGGTTATATAACACTCCGGCAGGCATCACCGCCAGGCATCACCGCCAGGCATCACCTGAGCATAGCACTCTCTCCGACCCTTTGGTCTGGCGGTGTTCCCTGGACCAAATTCATTTTTGCCGGACTGCGACACAGGAGCAAGAACAGCTCGAAATGATCCCGGTTTATGGTTGTTCATGCGTTCCCAATTCCAGTTGGACGCTCTCCTCCACGCGATCGGAAAACGCGGACACCCCCGCGGCCACAGGCAACGTGAAATTGATGCGGGCGCCCTTGCCCCGATCGCTGGCGGCCCAAATCTGGCCGTCGTGCGCCTCCACGATCGACTTGCAAATCGCCAAACCTAGACCGCTGCCTCCGACCGCACCTTGATCGCGGGAGGGATCTGCCTTGTAAAAGCGTTCAAAAATAAACGGCAAGTCCTTCTCTCCGATACCGATTCCCGTATCCTCAACGATAAAAAGTGCGTACCGTGGCTGGTCGTCGTTCACTACCAGCGTTCCCTGCGCATCCGAACACAGCAGCACGCGAAATGTGATCCTTCCCCCGGAAGGCGTATGGCGGACCGCATTGCTGATCAGATTGTTGAACACCTGATCGATCCGCCTCATATCGACATGGACAAATATCTCGTTGTCCGGGGAAAATTGATCGAAATCCAGCGCCTGCATTTTCTGCAGCGCCTCATCCAGCACAAGGGAAAACTGAAACCCGTCGCGCCGAACGTCAAATTCATGTTTTCGATAAACGGAATAGGCCAGATCGATAATTGACACCATGTCTTTATTAAGATGTCCATGGTTCTCGTCAAACTTCGAAAGATCGAGCAGGTCCTGGATGAGCGCATTGATCTGCAGTGTTCGGCTCCGCGCGATCGTGAGATACTTGCGGACTTCTGCGGGTCGCACGACCCCGTCCACAACCGCCTCCAGATATCCCTGAATGGATGTCAGCGGCGTGCGCAAGTCATGCGAGATGTCGCTGATCATCCGACGGCGTATTTCTTCCGATCTCGTCAGCCGTTCATTGGTCTCCCGAAGCGCCACGTTAAATGTATTCAACACCTCCGTGCGCGCCTTGATGCGTGTTTCCAACGTCTCATACAAGTACGCATTTTCGATCGAAACTGCCGCCTGTGCGCCGATCATCGTAACCAGCCGCAACTGCGCCTGCGAAAACAGGGCGGGGATGGATGTGTGTTCCAGATAGACAACGCCGATGAGAGCCATCTGCCGCAATATCGGTACGCACATGATGGAAATGGGCTGGCGGTCGGCGAACGAAGCATCGCCCGCAAAACGCACGTCGAGTCTGACATCCGGCGCCACCACTGGTTCCAAAGTGCGACTAACATAGTAGACGATGCTTTTTGGCACTGCGGACACGGAGTCCAGTGGCGTCTCTCCTCTGAACAGAGATATCGAGTCTTCCGATTCCCCACCTTCAGCTTCCATATAAAGGGTATTCTCTCTCTCCAGAACAACCACGCCACGTTCCGCACCTGTGTGTAGAACCATGTTGCGAATCAGTTTTCGCAGCAGTTTATCGAGTGCCACTTCTTCAGAAAGTGAACGGGTCACATCACCCACCAGATCGATATCGATCTGGTGGGTGAACTCGTCCGCGCTGAGCGCTGCGGCCGTTTCTGCCGCCGTCTCGAACGGTTCGGGATCTAGAGCGGGGAACAGCGATCGCATCTGCTCCACTTTTGCCGCGCAGCCCCATGACTCATAGGCCGCCATCGCCCGCTCTGCATAGACGTCAACCAACAGCGACCTGTCCGTTTCCATGCACAGCGACGCCGCGCGCTCGTAGGCAATGCCGGCAAAAGGATGGCAACCCATCCGCCCGGCGTCCTCTCCAGCCCGTTCATACAGGCGTAAAGACTGCTCCGCAGCACCGGACAGACGCAGACGCTCCGCCTGGAGCAGCCAGATTTTATGTTGCACCTCGGAACGCGCTGTACGAATACAGCCGCCCAGTTCCCGCTCTGCCCTGCGAATGCGCCGTTCGGCCCGGCGCCTCACCGCTCCCTGCGCATTCTTGGCCC
>JAJYTO010000105.1 GCA_021793015.1 Bacillota bacterium | reverse complement strand
CTTGACCCGTGTTCGACCGCACCTGTACCTCGCCGCCGATCAGACGGGCGCGCTCCTCGATGCCAAGCAGTCCGAAGCCCTTGTGTTGTCCCGCGTCTCCGTAGGGAAAACCGGCACCATCGTCGCGCACGACTGCTCTCAGCACACCATCCGCCACGGTAACGGAGACGTCCACTCGCTGCGCCCGCGCGTGGCGCAGGCTGTTCGTGATACACTCCTGAACGATGCGGAACACCGAAACGGCGTACGACTCTGCGAGGACGTCACAGGTCGCGTCGACCGCCACGACAACCGGAATCTGGAGCAAGTAGTTGCAACGCTCCGCGTATTCCAGCAACGCGCCCGACAAACCTTTCTCCGCAATGTCGACGGGTCGCAGATCGTAGATCATGCGGCGCAGTTCACTCACCGAACGGCGCATCAGTTCCTGGATTTTTTGGATTTCAGGCAATACCGTCAGCGGATCCCGTTTGGCCATCTCCTTGACCACTTCGAGGCGCATCGTCAAGTTCGTCAACAGTTGTGCGGGACCATCGTGAATGTCCCGGGCCAGTCTCTTTCTCTCGTCCTCAATCGCGTGGATAGCCATCTCTGCGGACACCCGCCCCACCCCCCAAACTGCTCGACCGCCTGTACGCCAGAAACCCACTCACAGCCCTGCCCGCGAGCCGCGGCTTGCAGACCGCTTGTACGCCAAAAACCCCCTCAGCGCTCATCGGCTCAGGAGGACAACTGCTCACCTACAAATAAAACACGATCGTACGCTCCGACGATCTCTTATACACAGAACCGAACCGCTCAGCGCGGCGTCGACGCCGCTCACTCGCGCCGCGTCCCGCGCCAAACCCCGCACCGAAACCTGAAGAAGCTATAGAAAACGAACCCTTAATCCATTGCGCCGCACTATCCAATCCTTGTAACACAGCGAATCACCGCCTCATGGGGTATTCGCCGAAGTCTATTCGCTTCGGCAGCCTGGCGATCCTGGCCTCTCGGCTGTAGACCCATGGCTTTGCGTCCTTAGGTTTCCCCAAGTTTGCCCTTATCGAGTTTCTAACGTCATTATAGGGCCCGGCGAACAGCCTGTCAACGCGCGCAAATCCGCTAGTAATGCAACGGATGTGCATGCCACGCGATCGCTTGCGCCGCGTCGTGTCCGAAGAATATCTGAGCATTCTCCGCCTTCGCTATATCTTTAAGCCGCGCGATAGACTTGGCTGCGTCCACTGCGCTCTTGACAGCGAAAGGAACTCCGTCCTCGAAGTTGCCCCTGACATACGCCGCGTCAATCGTCAGAAGGACGGCGCCTGTTTTTTCCGTCTTTACGAGCACGGATTGGTGACCGGGCGTATGACCTGGCGTCGACAGCAGGGTCACGCCGGGAACCAATTCCAGATCGCCGTCCACGAACCGGTAGCGCAATGAAGGGTCTTTGCAGCAATCGAAATAGTTGTCCTGCGCCTGAGCCGCATCGTATTCGGCCCGCTGCACGACGATATCTGTATCGGGAAACATCCGGTTGCCGCCGGCGTGGTCGAAATGCAAGTGCGTGCTGACGACGCAGACCAGATCGCGCGGTTGATACCCCGCACGGTCCAGAATTCGCGTGACCACATCCTGCGACCCCATCTGCGGAACGATGAGCCCCTCGTCCTCCGTATCCTTAAACAATCCCTCCGGGTCAGTCACGCAGGATTCTGGCATTCCCGTGTCCACAAGGATGGGCCCGTCCGTCGTTTCTACCAGGTAGGACCAAATCGGCAGATTTGCCAGTCTCCCCGGCGCGAGACGGGTGTCGAGCGCGGAGGCGTCCACCAGACACCGTCCCGCCGGGAGCAGATACAACTTCTTGGCGGGATATTTCACGTGTGCGCCGCCTCCCGCGCCATTAACTCCCGAAAGGCGTCCCTGGGCGGCGAAAAGGCGTCGATGCACACGCAGCCTTCCGCCAAAGCGACCGCGCTGTGCGGAACATGCGCAGGCACGGTGACCGCCTCGCCGGGACCAATCATTTTTTTCTCATGTCCCACTTGAAACTCCAGCCGACCCTCCAGCACGAAACTCATCTGCTCCTGCGCATGCTGGTGAACCGGAGCCTCCGCGCCGGGAGCAAACGTGACGTGGCTGAGCATCAATTGCCGTCCAAACAGCGGCCGCAGCACAACTCCCGGCGCCGCCTCAAGCGAATCCAGACTGGGCATGTGGGAAAAAGACGGCTCATAGTCCGCCTCGCCGTTCCACTCAACAGCGCTGCGAAAATACTCCTGATTCACTGTCACCGCCGATCGCCTCCCTGACCCGGCTGATCAAACTCCAGTTTGAGTCCGCTCGAAAACACATTGGTGCCGGAGAAGAAATCGATGACAGACACCATTTCGACGAGTTGCCGCTCTGTCAAACCCAGTTTCTTCGCGGCCAGCGAGTGACTGTCGATGCAGTAGCTGCAACGGTTTACCATCGACACCGCAAGAGCGATCATCTCTTTTGTCAGGGGACTCAGTTCCCCCTGCAACATGATAGCCTTGTACCGTTCCCAGTTTGCGCGCAGATACTCCGGTTGGACGGCCATCGCACGCCAGATGAGCGGCACTCGATCCCACCCCCGCACGCGTTTCATGTCTTCGTAGATCTCCTTGACCAACCCGCTGGCGTCTTCTTCTTCTATCGCTTCCACCAATGCCATCAGCGACTACCCTCTCTCAACTGAAATCTCCCGAATAAAATTCACAGATACCTGGCCATTCCGCCATCCACGTCAAGAATCGCCCCGGTGATGTATGACGCTCGCTCCGACGCCAAGAACGCGACAGCCGCGGCGACTTCGCGCGCCTCGCCGAAGCGTCCCAGCGGCACTTCAAAGCGATCGACCAACTCGGAAAAAAAGCTCTCGGGCCGCCCGTCCCACTGACCCGAGTGAACGAAGCCAATATTGACGGCATTGACCAAAATCCCGTCTGCCGCCAGTTCTTTTGCCAGCGCCTTGGTGAAGGAGAGACAGGCGGCGCGGTTGGTGCTTGACGCAAAAAACCGCGCATCCGGCTGTTTGCCAAACACGGCAGCCATGTTGACCATTCTTCCGCCGCGACCCATGAAGGGCAGAACCGCGCGGGCAAACCGCACGTAGGCCATGAGCTTGACATCGATGTCAGCCAGCCAGTCCGCGTCTGTCAGTGTTTTGAAGGCGCCAGGGTAGGCCTTGCCCGCATTGTTGACCAAGATATCCACACGGCCAAAGCGTTCTCCCACCGCACCCGCAAACCGCTCGATGGCGGTTGCATCCGTGACGTCCACGGTTTTCGCAAAGAGCCGATCCGGGCCAACTTCAGCCTGCAGCGCCGCAAAGTCGTCCACATGGCGACTGCATGACGCGACGACGCATCCCGCCCCCAGCAATTCTTCGCACACAGCGCGCCCAATGCCCCGCGAACCTCCGGTGACCAAAGCCACCTTGCCCTGCAAGCCGAGATCCACATTGCCACCCCTCTCAGGTATAGACAGGCGTCAACCAGTCCAGATACCGTTCTTCCTGTCCGCGAACAGCTCGGTTGTATAACCCCTGCAACCGCTGCGTGACAGGTCCGAGTTCGCCGTCTCCAACCGCGCGCCGGTCGACCGATGTGATGGAAGCGATTTGCGCCCCGGTGCCAGCCAGGAACATCTCGTCGGCAATGTACAACTCCGTGCGGTCAATCGGTCGAATTTCATACGGGATGGCAAACTGATCGGCCAGTTGAAGCACGGCGCGCCGCGTAATTCCCTCCAGAATGTCAGCCGTGATGGGGGTTGTTACGAGTGTGCCGTCGCGCACCACAAACAGGTTGGCGGAACTGGCTTCCGAGACCTGGCCATCCGTGGACAGCATGATCGCTTCGTCATAACCGTCCGCCGTCGCCGCATCATTGGCAAGCGCCGGATTGATATATGCGCCCGTTACCTTTGCGCGGGACGGAATGATATTGTCCGCAACCCGCGTCCAGTTGGAGACGACTGCGCGAAGCCCTTCGGTCTTCACGTAATCGCCCATGGGTACGGTGAATATCGCAATTTCATCCCGCAGACCAGTGAGCGTGACCTTGACAACCTGCGCCGCCTTGAAAGCGAGCGGCCGGATGTAGACGTTCTCGCGATACCCATTTTCTTTCAGCGTTCTGACGGTCCAGTCCAACAATTCCTCGGCGGTGTACGCGCTCTTGATTTTCAGAATCCGGGAGGATTGCAGCAAGCGTTTGAAATGCTCCAAGCCTTTCACGATATACAACTGCTCCTGTTCCGCGTTCCAGTACGCGCGGATGCCCTCGAAGCAGCCAGTTCCGTAGTTGAGCGCATGCGTAGAAATGTTCACGTTCGCATCCGCCAGAGGCATGATCGCCCCTTTGAAAAAGCAGAATCCGTCTGTTATCTCCCGTTGCGGAGACGGTCCTTGGGTTGCCAATGCTTCTGCCTGCGCCATCTGCTATTCCCCTTTCTCCTGAGCCTGTTTGCGCAGCGCTTCCTCCATCATATCGCGATACCCGCTGCGAGGCGGCGAAAAGACATCCAACGCCAAACATGGCTTGCCATATGTGCGGGCGCCGTGGGGCACGTTCGGCGGAACAATATACACGTCGCCCTTGCGGATCATTTTCTTCTCGCCGTTCAACTCAAACTCATACTCGCCCTCGATCATTGTTCCCATCTGCTCCTCTGGATGGGCATGCACAGGAACAACGCGGTTTGGCTCCATGTACACAAAACTGAGCAGAATGTTCTCTCCGAACACCGGCTTCAGTCCCACTCCCTCAACCACACTCAGCAGCGGAACATCATCCACGCTCGCAAACTCGGGTTTGAAGCCGCCGGTAATGTCAATCACGCGATCGCCGGTCGCAAAGTACCCGCCCGTTCCTTGTTTCTGTTGCTCCTCTGCCATGTCCATTCCTCCTTATTCCCTTGCCTCGCTGACGTAGCCGAGGGCGCCGGAAATCCCGGCGGCTGTCGCGATCAAACTCGACGCGCACGCCACGGCGGCTTCGCGGTGAAAGCGCACGGTCGGACCGGCAATAGAGACGGCGCCGATCACCTTCCCCGTCTCATCGCGAATCGGCGCCGCCACGCACATGACACCGTCCATGAATTCCTCATCGTCGATGGCGAACCCATCATGGCGAATTGCCTCAAATTGGGCGCGCAATTCCGAAAGGTCCGAGATGGTCCGGTCCGTGCGCTTCATGAGTTTGGACTGGTCTGGGAGCAAATCTTCGCGATAGGCGAGAATCGCTTTGCCCATCCCTGAGCAGTGCATCTGAATGCGCGATCCAATGTCCACGCCCCAGCGCAGCGCGTGGTCAGATATCACCCTGTCGATGTATTCGACATCTTTTCCGACAATGGCGCCAAAGTTCACCGTCTCCCCGGTCAACGATTGCAATTGAACCAATTGACCGTGGATTGTGTTGCGGGCCGACGTTAACCACATGCCTTTCACGCCCAAACGATACATGCCGCTTTCCCCATCCGACCCGGCCACATACCCGCGCGACTGCAGCGTCATGAGCAGGCGGTGCGTTGTGGACCTCGGGAGACCGGCGGCGTTCGCAATGTGGCTGAGCGATTGTGTTCCTGCGGCGATGAGCGCATCGAGAATCTGCAGCCCGCGATCGAGCGAACGAACCAGCGAACCTTCCGCAGTTGGCCTGCCGTCGGTCACATGGAGCCCTCCTTCCGATAGCCCGGATGCGTTCGGATTCACTCACCTAAAACAATTCGGAATACTCCTGAATCTCCCAGTCAGTCACATGGTTCTGGAAGCGGGCCAATTCATTTCCCTTCAGAGCCACATAGGAATCCACCATATCGCGGCCAAGATACTTGACCAACGCCTCGTCCGCCTGCAGGGCGGCGAGCGCTTCTTCGAGACTTCTTGGCAGTTGGCCGTTCCCGCTCACAGTGTACGCATCTTCGTTTTGCACCGGATCCGGCAGCGGCGTGCGGTTGCGAATGCCGTCGAGACCGGCCGCATACATGGCCGCCATCATCAGGTACGGGTTGTTGTCCGCCCCCGGCATGCGGTTCTCCAGGTGCGTACCCTGGCCGCGGGCCTTTGGCACGCGAATGAGACACATGCGATTTTCAAAACCCCACGTGATATTGGACGGTGCAAACGTGTACGGCCGCAGTCTGCGGTAACTGTTGATCGAAGGGTTGGCAAACGCGCATATCGACCGCGAGTGCGCAAGCTGGCCGGCGATGAAGTGTTTGAATGCATCGCTCATGCCATTTCCGTCATTCTCATCGTAAAACGCGTTTTGTCCCGTCCTGGCGTGGTATAGAGAGTGATGGAAATGAGCCCCGCTGCCGCTCAGTCCGGTGAGCGGTTTGGTCATGAAAGTGGCGTGCAGCCCCTGCTGATGCATCAATTCCTTGGCGGCGGCCTTATAATAGAACGCCGCGTCCGCCTGACCCAATCCGGCGAATGGTTTCATGGAGATTTCAAACTGGCCCGGCCCGTATTCGGTATTGGCCGCCTCCACGTGAATGCCGATCTCCTTCATCGGCACGGAAAGATGATAGAGAATATCGTCCGCTTCCGCCTGCTTTACCTCAGAGTAGCATTGCAACCCTGTCCAGGTGGGCTCATATCCTGCCTTGTCGTATTTGCGAAACACGTAGAACTCCAGTTCCGCAGCTCCATAGGTTGAATAACCCTCTTTTTCCAATTCGGCCAGAACGCCGTGCAGCACCGTGCGAGGCGAAACCGATACCGGGTTGCCGTCGAGCGTAAATACGTCTGCGATCACACGGGCCGTCTTTCGCGCCCAGGGAAGCACGGTGAATGTCGACGGATCGATCTTGAGTTGCCAACTGCCGTAGCCGCCCGCAAATCCGGCGCCGGCGGCGAGGACAAAATTGGCTGCTGTATCCACTGAAAACATGGCGGACGGATACTGCAACCCTTCTTCCAGCACATTGTCCAAAAATGACGCCACAGGGATGTTGCGCGCCCGTGCAACATTGACCAGATCGTTGAAGACGACGCGAACAACTTCCACCCCTTGCTCGGCAATGACGGCGCGAATATCATCCGTGCTGAAGTTTTTCATGGCAGCGCTCCTCTGTCAGGATTGAAAGCGTTTTGAACTCCCGGTTGCTGCGTGAATCTATTTGGTTCCACGCAACGGAAAATACATCTTGTATTATGGAACTGTTCGTACTATTATGTCAATACATCCGCGCAAAATCCCTTAAAAAAGCAGAAATAAATTGAACTCTATTGGATTGGGCCAGGATTAAAATAGTACGGGGAGTGTTAAAGTGTGTGTGAGATGCTGGCCATTCGATCCTCTCAAGAAATGCCGATCGAACGCGTATTGACGTATGCGGAATTGTTGGATGAATACGGCGTGGCCGGTTTCAGTTGGGGCCTCGTGTGGAAGTCGGCGGCCGGGGAACTCCTGCGCTACCGCGCTGTCGAAGGAATCCGGCGCGACATCCTTGCCCGCCGCGCGCTCGCCGGTGTGAAGTCGACCGAATATCTGGTGCACCTGCGCCGTCCGAGTCTGATGACCACGATCGCACATCGCAACGCCCAACCCTACCTGAGCCAGGATCGCCGCTTGGCCTTCGCGCACAACGGATTTTTCGCGCAACATCGCGAGTTTCGGTCTGCGTATCAGAACCGGCTGGAAGGGACATCGGACAGTGAAGTGGGGTTCTGTTACTACCAGGATCTTATATCACAAGGCGAGAATCCAGGCGAGGCTCTCATCAACACCCACCAGAGGCTGGGTGGGCGGGCGAACATCGGCGTGATGCGACGCGGTTCCCCCATCCTCTTTTACTGCGGCAACGATGACAATGCGGTGTACGCGTTTGCGGCGGAAGGCGCCCGTTTTCTCACGACGGCGTTGCACAGCGGCGACGACTACGTATTGCAGACTGTTTTCCCGCAGGCTGAACAGACGGAGCGGGTGGCCGTCGGTACGGTGCGCGAACTGTGACCTCCCCTCTTTCATTCATGACATAACGCCGGAGATACCCGAGATAAACCTGGAGGTGCAAAACATGAACATGGACGACGTTCTGCAACAAGCTGAAGCGGCGAATCTGCAGCAAGTTCGCTTTCTATACGTGGACAACGGCGGCATCATCCGCGGCAAGGCGACGCACGCAGACCACCTGCGCGGCCGTATGATGGGCGGCATTGGCCTGACGCCGGCCATGCAGGCGATGAACATGCTCGACCAACTGCAGCCGATTCCCGAGATGGGACCGGTGGGCGAAATCCGTCTGATGCCCGATCCGGATTCCTTTCGCATCCTGCCCTACTCCCCTCGCGTGGGCGTGATGATGTGCGACATGATTTCGCTTGATCATCGTCCCTGGACCGCCTGCCCGCGCAGTTTTCTCAAACGCGTCGTCGACCGGGCGGCGGCCATGGGCCTGCGCGTCCTGGCCACGTATGAAGATGAATTCACCCTGGCCTATCCCGGAAAATCGCCGGTCCCTGCTGGTCGGAGTCGTATATTGCGCCCCTGCTCAGACAGCGCTGTCGCTAAACTCGCGACGGGCGCAATATACGACTCCTCCCCTCCCGAAAAATCGCCGCAGACGTATTTTTCTTCCCGGTCGTCGGCGCCGCGAAGCGGGATCACAGTCAATCCAGATGACACAGGCGAATACCGGCCGATCGACGATACGCTGTGCTTCAGTTCGATTGCCATGGAAGTCGGTGCGCCAGTCATCGCGGACATCATGGATGCGCTCAAAGCGCAGGGCATCTCGCCCGAACAGTACTATCCGGAACTCGGACACGGGCAGCATGAATTGTCCATTGCCCCGACGTGCCCTCTCACAGCGGCCGACAATCAGGTGCGTTATCGCGAAACCGTCCGCGCGGTCGCCAGGCAGCACGGAATGGTCGCCTCATTTGCCCCCAAACCGTTCGCCGATCAGGCGGGCAATGGCGCGCACATCCATTTCAGCCTGTGGGATGCGGAGCAAAAGCGCAATCTCATGTGGGACACCCGCGACAGATACAATGTCTCCGCAGTCGGTTACCAGTTCGCCGCCGGCGTCTTGCGCCACCTGCCGGGACTTGTCGCGCTGACCTGCGCCAGCGTCAACTCCTATCGGCGCTTGAATCCCCGCTCGTGGAGTTCCGCGTACACCGCGTTTGGGCCTGACAACCGCGAAGCGGCCGTCCGTATCGCGTCCACATTCTGGGGAAACGAAGAACAGTCGATGAACATGGAACTCAAAGCCAGCGACTCCTCCGCCAACCCCTATCTGGCCATCGGCGCGCTGATCGCAGCCGGACTCGACGGCATCGAGCACGGATGGCTGCCGGGTGAATCCATAGAAGTTGACCCTGCCGCACTGTCGGACGCAGAGCGGGAACAATTGAAGATCCATCGGTTGCCCGCAGACCTGGCGGGGGCGATTGACGCTCTGAATTCAGACCCTTTCTTCGAGGCCGCGCTGGGGGAACTCCTGCTGCGGTCCTATTCGACCGTTAAGCGGTCCGAGGCGCGGGCCTTTGCGGAGCAGGACGCGGCCTTCGAGCTGAAGCGCCATTTCTACACATTCTAAATATAACTTTTGGCAAGGAGATGAACGAAATGCTCGACCTCCAAGAGTTCCCTTTAATCGATCACCACTGCCACACGCTGATGGACGGATCGCACAAAGGCAACCTGGAAGCATTCATTCGCATGACGTCCGAAGCGCCCGCAACATATCCCCTTTCCGACCTTCAGGAGACGGTGACCTATGAAGCGGTCAAAAGTATCGCAAGTGACGCAACGGGTCGTGCATGGGAGGACGCCGCCGAGTTCAAGCAGGTTTTCCGCTCACTGGACTATGCCGACTACTCTCGCCAACTGTTCCAGTCGCGGCGCTATGAACGCCTGTTTGTCGACACCGGTTTCAGCCCGGCGCAGGGAATGTCCGCGGATGACCTGGCGACCCATACGAATGCCTCGATCCACTCGATTCTGCGTCTGGAAACGACGGCTCAAGAACTGGCCGACAGCGATAAGCCATTCACTGTATGGCGTGACGAACTGCTGGACACCGTTCAAAATGCGCGCAAAAACGGCTTTATTGGAATCAAGTCGATCGTCGCGTATCGAACCGGCCTGGAGTTGCGGCCCGCGTCCACGGCGGAGGCGCAGGCCGCCTACCAGCGTTGGACCGGATCCGGATCGGTATCCAGGCCCTTGATGGAGGCCGACCTGTTCCACTATATGTTATGGGAAACGGCTCCGCTGCTCATCCGCGAGGAGTTGCCGCTGCAATTCCATTCAGGGTATGGAGACCCCGACGAAAACCTGCTCCAGGGCAATCCTCTCCTTCTGCGCGAGTTCATCGAAGCGTTCTGTCCGCGCGGCCTTCGAATCGCGCTCCTGCACACCTATCCGTACCATCGTGAGGCGGGATATCTGGCCAGCGTCTATCCGGGGGTCTTCTTCGACGTTTCGCTCATCATCCCGCTTGGCGCCTCCAGCGCACGGCGCGTTGTAGCCGAAGCGCTGGAGTTGTCGCCGATGTCGCGCTTTCTGTTTGCCTCCGACGCGCACACGCGCCCGGAACTGTTCGCATTGTCAGCCGATCTCTTTCGCGGCGCCTTGGCCGCCTACTTTTCAGACGCCGGCGTGAGCCGCCATGTCGCCAAGGACAAGATGGACCGATGGTGCCGCATGATTCTGCATGACAACGCGAGCGCCTTGTATCTGGGAGAAAGCGGCCCTGGCTGACCGAACTGACAATCACGCGCCTGTTGAAGCGACTCCGCTCTTGCCCTGCAAGCGTCTTACCTCGACACTTTTTATACGACAACTTGTCTGCCGCTTCCGGGAAGCTGCCATGGCTGGCGGTGGCTGTCAGGCCATGTTGGTTTCGGACACGCATTTATGCGACTTCGTCGTTAAATACCGCATTTCCCTTGTATTTCAATCCCGAAACATAGCCCCAATAATAAAACAGCAGCGAGACAACGGCGAACACAACGCTGTCCCAAGGAGACGCAAGCGTGTTGTTGCCGCCGAAGTTGCTGCTGCCCAGATAGGACAACGCGACGATCACCAGTTGATAGACGACGAACCAAACGCCGTACACAACATCCTCCCTGGTGATTCGGGACTTGCGCGCATAAAAGAAGAGGAGCAAAAGCCCGACAAAAACCGACGGAATCAGAATGTGCACCGAATTCCATCCCGACCAGTAAATCATGAGACTGCTGACGACAAACGCAAACGGCGCCAAAATGCGATGCGCGGGAAGCTTGTAAGGGCGGTTCTCGTGCGGATACTTCTCCCTAAAGATGGCCAGGCTGAGGGATCCCGGCGCGTAGGAGAGCAGCAGCGCGCTTGCCACCAGCGGAAAGAGCGATGAAAACGACGGCAGCAAAATAATGTAAATGCAAGAGATCACGAAAACCAGAACCACGGACGGCAAGGGAATGCCGTTTCCTGTCATTCTCGTGAACAGAGTCGGCAGGTATCCGTCATAGCGCCCCATGCTGTAGCCGACCCGGCTGGCGCCGCCAAAATAGATGTACCCGTCCTTAAACGAAGCGATCAATGTGGTGATGACGGCAATCAGCCCGATAATGGGCAGCGCCGCCCCTGTCGCCACTGAGACAAATGGATAGGGAAGCGTATTCAACCCAGCCCAGTCCCCCGCCTTGAGTCCCATGCCGCCCCAATTGATCGCCCCCGCAAAAGAAACGCTTTCCAGGAAATAGACAACGAGCGTGATGACCATGGTGATGAACACCGCTTTTGGAATGTTGCGCCCCGGATCTTTGATCTCCTCGGCGTAATCGATCGGCTGGCGAAAACCCCCATATCCATAAATGGTAGCCGATATCGCGAGGAACAACCCATTGCTGCCAAACGACAGAAATCCATGATAGTGGCTGAAGTTCGCGGCATGATAGTGCCCGAGCAGCGCAAAGCAAATCACCAGCAAACCCGCAATCGTGAGTACGGTGAGCACGTTGTTGATTTCACCCATGTAGCGAATGCGCAGCGTATTGATGTAAAATACGATGAGCAGGACAAGGATCGACAGGACAATGCCGCTCGTGGTGAGAACGCCATTTTTGAAGAGAGAAGGAAACCAGTAACTCAGATATTCGACAAAAGCAACCACGATGGAGGGCACGGCGAGCGCATAGCCAACCAGCGACCCCCACGCGTTCATGACCCCGACGACGGGACCGTTGCTCTTGGCGGGATAATACGCGACACCGCCGGCGCGCGGCCACATGGTGCCAAGTTCAACATAGACCATGGCAACCGCCAGCATCAGGATAAACGCGACCACCCATGCCAAAATGCCTGATGGACCTGCCAGCGCCAACACAGAGACCGGAGTGAATCCCACGGCCGGTCCAAGAATTCCCCCGGTGGCCAGGAACACAACCGTCCAAAATCCCAGTTCCCTGCGATAATTCTTGTGACTCCCAGTCACTGCCGCGCTGGAGTCAACTTGCGGTGGACTCATCGAAACAACTCCTTTTGTACGGTTATATGACATCGTGCATCCCCGCCTGCATCACACTGTCGCACGCCATGGTTCCATCAAGCGGAATATGTATCTCATATGATATAATTATTCGCACTATTACGTCAACAAAATTTTCGGAAGTTTCCGTCCCGCTCAGTACTCGAACTCCCGGATCGCCTCAGCGTCGCAATCACCTGTGCGATGCGACGCAACCCTTCGTCCAACTCGCGACTGTCTGAGGCTTCCAGATGGATTTGAACGAACTGCCCGCGCATTCCCCTTCCTTGGCGCGGAGCGCCAGAAGGGGGTCAAGCGGGCTATCTTTTGGTTCTTGTCTTTGTTCTGGACCCGCTCAGTCCTTGCGATTCCACATACCGCTTCACCGTCTCCAAGCTGGCATGTCCGACACTGCCAACATAGTAGGCCCGATGCCAGAAGAACGGCTTCCAGTAGAATCGCC
>JAJYTO010000104.1 GCA_021793015.1 Bacillota bacterium | reverse complement strand
GTGCAAGCTATCCTGCTTGAATTGTTGAGAGCTGGCGCCAGACTCGCGGAACCCGGCGAGTTTACCAAACGCGCTTTTTTGGGAGGACGAGTGGATCTGGCGCAGGCCGAAGGCGTGATGGAGTTAATCGGCGCACAGACGATGGCGGGCAAAGATGCGGCGTTGCGCCAGGTCGAAGGAAGTCTGACGAGATTCATACGAGCGTTGCGGCAGAACATCATTGAACTCATGGCCCATATTGAAGTGACCATCGATTACCCCGAACATGATGTGGAGGATGCGACTGCTCTGGTTGTCAAAGAGGGCGTGACTCAGTTGCGCCGCGAGTTGCGTGACTTGCTGGCCACTGCCGTAAGCGGTCGCGTGCTGAAAACCGGGATTCGAACGGTGATTGTCGGGCGGCCGAATGTCGGAAAATCATCACTGTTGAACCAACTGGCCAGGGCGGAGCGTGCGATCGTGACCGATATTCCGGGCACCACGCGGGATGTCGTTGAGGAAGGCGTGCAGATCTCGGGAATCCCTCTTCGGATCTTGGACACGGCGGGAATCAGAGAAACGACGGATGTGGTGGAGCGGCTCGGCGTCATGCGCAGCCGCCAGGCCATCAAGGATGCCGACCTGTTGTTGATCGTGATTGACGCGAGTCGAGCCCTGGAGAAAGAAGACCGGGAGTTGCTCGCGTTGGCTTCGTCGCTGCCGGCTGTCGTGGTGTTGAACAAGATGGATCTGCCTGCCTTGATCACTGTGGAAGCGATCTCAAAATACGTCGTGTGTGAGCATATTGTTCCCTATTCGGTCTTTAGACCCGAGATGTTGCAGAATCTTGAGCAGGCGGTGTTGCGAGTCGTGTTTGGAGGTGAACTGCGGGTGCGGGACGCCACGTTTCTTGCCAATGCGCGCCATTTATCGCTGTTGGAAGAGGCGGGCGCGTGTCTGGATCAGGTTCTGGAGTCCGTGGAGATGGGCGTGACGCTGGATCTTGCGGCCGTGGATCTCCATCAGGCTTGGGTGACGCTCGGAGAGATTATTGGGGAGACGCCGCGAGAGGATCTACTCGACCAGATTTTCAGCCAATTTTGCTTGGGGAAGTAGATAATCATCAAGGAAGGAGAGAACCGCTAATGTCATATCTTGCTGGAGAATATGACGTGATTGTCATCGGCGCGGGCCATGCGGGCTCTGAAGCCGCCCTGGCGGCGGCTCGCCTTGGCAGCAACACGCTTTTGTTGACGATCAATCTTGATACGATCGCGTTCATGCCGTGCAATCCTTCGATTGGCGGTCCGGCGAAGGGGATTGTGGTGCGGGAAATCGATGCGTTGGGCGGGCAAATGGCGCTCACCACGGACCTCACTTATATCCAGATGAGACTTTTGAATACGGGCAAGGGGCCGGCAGTGCAGGCGTTGCGCGCGCAATCGGATAAAGCCCTGTACGGGCGTGTGATGAAAGAGACGATCGAGCACCAGACGAATCTGACACTGCGACAGGGTATGGTGGAGAGGATTCTCGCGAGCGACGGACGAGTGACGGGGGTTATGACGCAGTCGGGCGCGGAATACTTCGCGAGAGCGGTTGTGCTGACGACCGGGACGTATTTGCGCGGCCGCATCATCATTGGCGATGTATCCTATCAGAGCGGTCCCAATGGTCAACTGCCTTCCCTCCGTCTCACCGATAGTTTGCTTGATCTTGGATTCAGCCTGACGCGATTCAAGACGGGCACTCCTCCCAGGGTGAACCGCAACTCGATCTGCTTTGACCGTTTGGCCGCGCAGCCGGGTGATCCAGAACCGCGCCATTTTTCGTTTCGTGATGATATTGCGCCACGGGAGCAGTTGGATTGCTGGCTCACCTATACGACGGAGGATACGCACAGCATCATCGGAGAGAATCTGCACAGGGCGCCCATGTTCTCGGGGGATATTGAGGGGAGAGGTCCGCGCTATTGCCCCAGTATCGAGGATAAGATAGTCCGTTTTCGCGATCGGCCGGCGCACCAAGTGTTTCTGGAGCCGGAAGGCAGAACCACAGCTGAATGGTACGTGCAGGGTCTGTCGACCAGTCTGCCGGAGGACGTTCAGATTGAGATGCTCAAGTCCATTCCCGGCCTGGAGCAGGTCGAAATGCTCAGACCTGGCTATGCAATTGAATATGACGCCATTTTGCCGACACAGCTATGGCCGACTCTGGAAACAAAGATGGTGTCCGGACTCTTTACCGCAGGTCAGATCAATGGAACGTCGGGGTATGAGGAGGCGGCCGGCCAAGGGATCATGGCCGGGATCAACGCGGCGATGCACGCCCAAAATCGGGAACCGGTGATACTGTCCCGGTCAGACGCCTACATCGGTGTCATGATCGACGATCTGGTTACAAAGGGAACATCTGAACCCTATCGCCTGCTTACCTCGAGGGCTGAGTATCGGCTATTGTTGCGCAATGACAATGCGGACGAACGTTTGATGGATGTGGGACATCGCGTCGGGTTGTTGTCGGATGACCGTTACGAACGATTTCTCGCGAAGCGGGAAGGGATCGCGGTTGAGAAAGAGCGGTTGCGATCGGTGCGCATTCAACCCGACCGGGTGCGCGAGGCGTTTTCGGACAGGGGCATCCCGACGCCTTCTGCAGCGGTGTCTCTGGAGCAGTTGCTGCGGCGTCCCGAGATCGACTATGCGCTGCTCACGGAGATGTTCCCGTCTGGGGAAACGGTGCCGGAGGATGTCTCGCAACAGGTGGAAATCGACACGAAATATGCGGGATATGTGGCGCGGCAGGCGCAAGAGGTCACCAAACAGAAAAAATTGGAGGAATTGCGGTTGCCTGTGGATATCGAGTTCTCCTCAATGGCGGGTCTGTCCAACGAAGCCAAGGAAAAACTTTCGCAGGTGCGGCCCATGAGCGTAGGGCAAGCTTCGCGAGTGGAGGGCGTTTCGCCCGCTGATATTTCAGTCTTGCTCATCTGGTTGGATGCGCGTGCGCGACGCCGCAAGGCTCATGGATAAGGATTCAGTCGGGGCTGCGACGGAACTGTTTCAGGCGATGTGCGTTGAGGCGGAGTTCCCTGTGTCGGAGCGACAGGCGATGCAGTTCGTCTTGTATGGCGAGTGGTTGCGGGAGTGGAATGAGCGTTTCAATTTGACGGCAATCACGGAGTGGAAAGATATATTTGTGAAACATTTTCTTGATTCTGCGTATGCGCTTATCGCCGTTGAACGGACGGAGCGCGTGGAATCTGTGCTGGATGTGGGCAGCGGCGCGGGCTTTCCCGGCTTGGTGTGGAAGTTGCTGCGCCCGGATCTGCGGTTGACCCTGTGCGACTCTTTGCGCAAGCGCACGCAGTTTCTTGAGTTTGTCATATCTGGCCTGGAACTGTCGGATGTCGTCGTCGTGCACGCCCGCGCCGAGGAACTCGCTGCGAAGGTGGAATTTCGCGAGCGTTTTGCGACGGTGACTGCCCGTGCTGTTGCGAGACTGCCCACACTCATTGAACTGGCCACGCCGCTGGTCGCAGTGGGCGGGAGTTTTCACGCCTTGAAAGGACCGACTTCCATGCAGGAGGTGGATGAGGCCAAGCGTTCGCTCGCTGTGCTGAGGTGTGCCCTTAAGGCGGTTGAGCACTATGTTCTCCCAGGTGGTGCGGGCAACCGGTCTGTGATCACGATCGCCAAGACGGGCGCGACGCCCGCTAGGTTTCCGCGCCGGCCTGGAGACGCTGGGCGCCATCCCATCGGCGTTTCCGAGCAAGAGGATCAGTGAGAGGTCGTTCGAAAAGGGGTCAGTGAGTGTCTTTTGCTGGGAAGTTTTGTCGAATGGGGACTACTATTGTCGAACCGATGGTTGACGGGAAGGAGTTGGTCAGGATCTGCAGAAGCTATTAGCCAGGCAGATCATATTCAGGGTGGTGAGCGAGTTGAAGGCGCATTGGACTCTATTTGCGGCGACGCCGGAACAGGACGCTGACAGAGATGGCGAGTTGCAGCAGATCTCCGTCGCGCTCGTTCGCGCAAATCGGTATCAGCCGCGGGCGGTGTTTGACGAGGCGAAGTTGGAGGAACTCAGCGCGACCATACGGGCGCACGGGGTTATTCAACCGATTGTGGTAAGACGTCAGGATGGATATTTTGAATTGGTGGCCGGGGAGCGGCGGTGGCGCGCTGCGCAGAAGATCGGGATGGACTTTATTCCCGCCATCGTCAGGGAGTTGTCCGACTCGCAGGCGGCGTCACTGGCGCTCATTGAAAATTTGCAGAGGGAAGGATTAACAGCTATAGAAGAGGCGGTCGCATATCAACAACTGATTGAACTCCATCAGTTGACCCAAGAGAGTCTGGCGCAGCGGCTCGGGAAAGGTCAGTCTACGATTGCCAATAAGTTGCGCCTGCTGCATTTATGCTCCGAGGTGCAGGACGCGATTCGCCAGCGTTCGATCACCGAGAGGCATGGGAGGGCGTTGCTGGCTCTCGCGCCGCCATTGCAGCGGCGCTTGGTGCAGGAAATCATCGGCAAGGAGCTGAATGTGAGACAGACGGAAAAACGGGCGAACGAGTTGATGGCGCGATCGGTGAGCAAAGCAGGTTCTCGTAGAGTGAGCCTGTCTCGTGATATGCGGTTGGCGATCAACACGGTCCGACAATCGGTGAAATTGATCGAAAAGACCGGTTATGGCGTGCAGCTTTTGGAGCGGGATGATGACGAGTTTTATGAATTGGTTATTCACGTGTCAAAATCCAAAGGCGTTTAGGTTCCCGAAGCGTCGGAAGCGCAGCTCATGGCGGCGTTTTAATGTGCGCTTGACGGCTGCGGGGGGCGATAAGGCTGCTGGAACGGGCGGCGCGATGTGTCAGAGCGAGTTGGGCGGGTCGGACGGTGTGGTCACGCTATCTCGCTTGGGCATATCGTGCCGCCCGTGCGTCAGACAGAGAAATGCGTTCGCACTCATATTGAGATGGTGTGTTCTTTCTATTTCTAGTACAATGATGCTTATAGGTTCGTTCTTGGTATGAGGTTCGGAGGGTTGTATGGATGGCAAGAGTCATGGCTGTAGCCAATCAAAAGGGCGGTGTGGGGAAAACAACCACTTCAGTGAATTTGGGTGCGTGTCTTGCGGAGTTGGGGAAGAGGGTGCTGCTGATTGACATCGATCCGCAGGGGAACACGACATCCGGAGTCGGAATCAACAAGGCGGATGTGAAATATTGCATCTATGACGTACTCATCAATGATGTGGGGTCGGTGGAAGCGGTTTTGCCGACCACAGTTTCCAATTTGGATATTATCCCCGCCACCATTCAATTGGCCGGGGCGGAGATCGAGCTTGTGCCAACGATATCTCGCGAGGTGCGATTGCGGCGTGCGATTGCGGCGGTCAGGGCCTCGTATGACTATATTTTGATCGATTGTCCGCCTTCATTGGGCCTTCTCACGATCAATGCCTTGACGGGTTCCGATTCCGTGGTGATTCCCATTCAGTGTGAATACTACGCGTTGGAGGGATTAAGCCAGTTGCTAAGCACAATCCGGTTGGTGCAAAAACATTTGAACACATCGTTGCAGATCGAGGGTGTTCTGTTGACCATGCTGGATGCGCGAACAAATCTGGGCATTCAGGTGATCGAAGATGTGAAAAAGTACTTTCGAGAGAAGGTCTATCAGACGATTATTCCGCGCAACGTGCGATTGAGTGAAGCACCGAGCCACGGTCAGCCGATTCTTCAATATGATCCACGTTCCCGGGGGGCGGAGGTCTATTTGGATCTTGCCAAGGAAGTGATTGGCGTTTGAAAGCAAAGGCCGGATTAGGCAGAGGATTGGAGGCGCTCATTCCACAGATTGCGAATGACGGCGCTGACGACGTGGTTCGGATATTGATCGCTGACTTGATGCCGAGTCCATATCAGCCGCGGCGCGAGTTTGACCCGGAGAAGCTGCAGGAACTGGCGGACTCTATACGCGAACATGGAGTGCTTCAGCCCATCGTCGTACGTAAGGGGGTGGGGCGCTGGTATGAGATCATTGCGGGTGAACGGCGGTTCCGGGCGGCCAGGCAGTTGGATATGGAGACGATTCCGGCGCTTGTGAGGGATATCACGGATCGTCAGGCGATGGAGATTGCGCTCATCGAGAATCTTCAGCGGGAGGATCTGAGTCCGATTGAGGTCGCTGAAGCGTATGCGAAGATTATGGAACACTTTTCACTGACTCAGGAGCAACTCGCCGTTCGTGTGGGACAGAGCCGATCCCATGTGGCAAATTTGTTGCGACTGCTGTCTCTTCCGCCCGATATCCGAGAGCATGTTTCACGTGGAACAATTTCGATGGGCCATGCGCGGGCAATCTTGTCCTTGCCCGATGTGGAGGCGCAAAGAAGCGTTGCAAAGAAGATCGAGACAGAAGGGTTGACTGTCAGGGCGGTCGAGCAACTGGTGCAACGTCAGGAAAATGTTTCACGTGAAACATTCCCCAAAAGACAGCCGCCCAAAGTGTCGCCTGGTCTCAAGGCGTACGAAGAGCAGTTGAGGGACATTCTTGGCACGTCCGTACGGGTGCAGTTGGGAAAACAACGCGGGAAAATCGAAATCGAGTACTACTCGCTCGATGATCTTGAACGAATCATTCAAATTCTTCGTCCACCTCGTTGAGTTCGTTCACACCACCACGAAGGTAGCCAAAAAAGAGGGATCGGCTTGATTCATTTGGACAATGCAGCGTCGTCTTTTTGCAAAGATATCGCTGTCCGCTCCGGTCTGCACTGTTCTCCACACGCACAGACAATTAAATACCGTTCACAATAACGGTACGGTCAGGGTCAGCATCGGTTATTTCAATACGCTACAGGATATCGACAGTCTGCTCACTGCGCTGAGAGAACTGGCGGGCGATCGAAAGTGATCTGGAAAGAGAGGGCTTATCTTGTTTCTTCTCGGTCCTATCGTGAATACGATAGCCATCCTCTTCGGAACTCTAATTGGAGCCCGACTTCAAGATATGCCGGAGCGGGTGAAAACCACCGTGCTTCAGGGGTTGGGACTTTTCGTCATCCCTCTGGGATTATCCATGGTGTTGAGCGCGCCGGGAGGGGATGTCATTTACATCATGATCTCCGTTGTCCTCGGCGGCGTACTTGGCGCTTGGTGGAATATCGAGTCGATGCTTGAACGTTTTGGCGTCTGGTGCCAGTCGAAGTTTCCGAGCGGGGAGAATCGTATAGGAGAAGCTTTCGTCTTTGCCAGTTTGGTCTATGGAGTTGGGTCGATGGCGATTCTGGGGGCGCTCCAAAGCGGGCTTCGCGGACAAAATACCATTTTGTACACGAAGAGCCTGTTGGATGGGTTCTCGGGAATTATCTTTACCACGGTCATGGGGCCTGGCGTCGCTCTGTCGGCGATTCCCATCCTGATTTATGAGGGAGGAATCGCGACCATTGCCCACTTTTTTGGCGCCGATCTCCACTCTGTTCCCATTACAACAGACGTCACAGCGGTGGGCGGCATTCTGATCATGGGCATCGGCGTCAACATTCTCGAAATAAAACGCATCCAGGTTGCCAATCTGCTGCCAGGTATGCTGGTGGTCGCCGTTGTGCGCTGGCTGTCCATACATGGTGTTGCAATGCTATCAGGATTTATTCATCTGTGAAACGGGGTGCCTACATATGCTCTCATCACTGACTTCCAACATCACAAATGGTGAACTTGTCATCGGTATCTTGACCAGTCTTATCCTGGTCATTCTCTCCCTGGTTGCCGCTGTGGTGGCGACTGCTCGAACGGCCAGGCTGAAGAAACGGTACAAGACTTTGATTCAGGGTGAAACGGGACAAAATTTGGAACAATTAATCACCGCCAATCATGAGCAAGTCGCACAGTTGGAGCGAGAGTTGGAACGGTTCAAGCGTGTCGTGGAAAATCATGAACGCCGTTTGCAGGTGACGATGACGACAGCACAGGTTATACGCTACAACGCATTTGGGGAGAATGGGAATGACCTCAGTTTCTCCCTTGCACTCTTGAATGAACAAGGTGATGGCGCCGTTCTGAGCAGCATTTTTGGCCGCGAGGAATCACGGGTGTACGCGAAACCCGTCGAAGGGGGGAACTCGACATATACGCTCACGGATGAAGAGAAAAAAGTCATTGAAACTGCGTCGAATAGCCCGCGACCCGAACGCTGACCGCATGTCGGGTCTCCCCTGCCATGCCAGTGATGCGCAGTGGCAGGGAATCTATCGCCTAAACAATGCGTGAAGGCGGCTAATGGGAGTTCGCTCTGCGGATCGCATATCAGCGGCCAGCGCCGGACGCAGTTGCGCTTCCGCCTCCAACACAGCGCCCGCCACGGCATTGGCGATCACATTGGCCATTTTAAACACCATACTGAGCCTGGTGTTTTGCAACACAAAGTATTCCATGCATCCGCCCACATTCACGACACCAGTAATGTGGAGGTCGCCCACAGACGGAAGACGTTTGTGAACTCCCGCGCCCGGTTGCAGCGCGCCATGTCCCAGTGTGATCTGCCCAACGCTCGCGGATTGGCCCAGACAGGCGTCCACCGCGATAATATGGGGCCGCAGAACCGTGCGCGCCACCAATTGGATCGTCTCTTCCAAATTGACGGCGTGGACAGGATTGTCGAGGGTTCCAAACACCTGCACACGGTCGGTCCTTTCCGTCACTTCAGACCCCACCAGGGGACCAAGAGCGTCGCCCGTTGATCGGTCCGTTCCGACGCACATCAGCACAACAGACGTGTTGACGGGCCTTGCCAGCAAGTGCTCGCGCAAAACGCTCGACAACTGAAACGCTGCTTCCGCATCCTCATACCTGACCCTGAATGGGGTCTTTATTTTTGGCCCAGTTAGCAAGCGTCCCATCACATCCTGCTGAAAGTTTGATAGTACAGTATGTGACCGTGAAACGGTAAATTATACCCATGACAAGCATACAATTCACCATAACCAGGCACGATGTTCCGAAAGGAGAGTGACGATGGGAAATGCGTCCATGATTGACCTATTCATCATTCTCATTGTCAGTTGGCTGATGTTGTTTGGCTATGTCAAGGGAGGGTCGAGGGCGCTCATTTATGTTTCTGTCCTGGTCGGGTTCATCTATGTGGTCATGGATGCCTACCCCTGGTTGCGATTGCTCGGATTTGATCCAACAGTTTACGCAGACTACCTGCACTGGCTGAATCGTATACTGCAACCCCTATCCCCAGTGGTAACGAGCAGAGCCCATCCCGTCCTGTCCGCGATCGCGCCGTTAACAAGGACAGTTGATGCTCTTTTGCGCATTGCGTATCGGCGTCTGGCTGCGATCGGCTATGCATTGTGCGTCCTGTTCGGACTCTTGATGGCAGTTCAGTCACTGGATACAGTGTGGCCGCGCGCCATGGCTAGACGTTCGAGCGCAGTCCCAGGCCTGTTGGTTGGATTGTTGGCGGGCGTCTATCTGGCGGCGTTTTCACTGCATGTCCTGACAGTAACCGCATGGTTGACGCACTCCGACATACTGCGCACGGAACTGTTTCGGTCATTGCTGTCCCATACGTGGACTCGCGTCTTGGCCCATGGTATAGTCGATTAAAACATTGAGGGCAGCGCTATGGGGGCAGTCTATCGGTATGGAGAAGATGTTTCGGCTTGGCGATGTTGTGACGATGAGAAAACCGCATCCGTGCGGAACGAACGAATGGGAAATCATCCGCATGGGTATGGATATCCGAATCAAGTGTATACAGTGCGGGCGAAGTGTACTGATGCCGCGCAGGGAATTTGAGCGTTCCTTAAAGAAGGTCATTCGTTCTGCGATGGCGCATGATACAACGGAATAAGGCCGCTTGCCCAAGGCCCAGGGTGTTGTTGGCAAGCGGCCCAGCGGCCGGGACATGGCGCGCGTCAACGTCGCTTGACGTTGACGCCGATCCGAATCATCCGTATACTCGACGATGATTTTGAGCGAGCAAGTATCTAGACTGTGCGACCGCAATAATATGGCCAAGCGACGTTTGCGCCGCCATAAATAGTCGGGTTTGGCGACAAATTTCTTGGGAAATTAAAAAAAACCAAATAAGCTCTAAGAGCGTGCGCTGTTGCAACAACCCTGGATAAAGCTTATTCTAATGTGAGCCATATGAGCCTCAATGAGGACGCTCAGGCCACCCGGTGGGCGGCAAAGATACCTTTTGATCTGCGTAACCGATCGCGCAATGCCCGTAATTTCTTGCGCATGTTGTTCACCTCATTTGCATGATTCAGTGTGTATTGTGTGTTGCCTTCGCATGAATTATCCAAAGCTGCAAATTATCCATACGGATCGTTATGGCAAAAGCGGTGCAGATCAGTATAATTTGGAGTGAACGAGATGCCGTTAAAAGCTGGGATAGTCGGTCTGCCGAACGTTGGCAAATCCACACTTTTCAATGCGATCACAAAAGCCGGAGCAGAAGCGGCCAATTATCCGTTTTGCACAATCGATCCGAACGTGGGAGTTGTGGAGGTCCCAGATGACCGCCTGCAAGCTCTTGCCGAGATCGTTCACCCCGCCCGGATTGTGCCGACTGCGTTCGAATTTGTCGATATCGCCGGTCTCGTACAAGGAGCAAGTCGAGGGGAGGGTCTCGGCAACCAGTTTCTCGCGCACATTCGCGAGGTCGACGCCATCGTCCATGTGGTAAGATGCTTCACCGATAATGATATCACACACGTGGCCGGGAAAGTAGATCCAGAAGCCGATATTGAGACAATCGACCTGGAATTGATCTTCGCAGACATGGAAACAGTGGGCAAACGCCTCGATCGGACACGTCGGCAGGCCAAAAGCGGGGACGCCAAAGTGCGCGAGGAAGTTGCAACGCTGGAGTATGCCCTTGGTCACCTGGAAGAAGGGCATCCACTCCGGCGCCTGCAACTCACGGCCGAACAGATGGAACGCTTGCGCGACCTGCATCTGTTGACGCTTAAGCCGGTTCTCTACGCGGCCAATGTTGCGGAATCTGACGTCGCCAAACCCCACCTGTCGCTCGTGGAGCCCGTCAGGCGGATGGCAGAGCGCGAGGGCACTCATGTGGTGGTCATCAGCGCAAAGGTTGAAGCCGAAATTGCGGAACTCGAAGACACGGATCGGGAACTCTTTTTGACGGAGCTTGGCCTGCAGGACTCGGGATTGGATCGACTCATTCGCGCGTCCTATGACTTGTTGGGACTCATCACCTACTTTACGGCAGGGCCAGCCGAGGTCAGGGCGTGGACCGTGAAAAGAGGGACGAAAGCTCCGCAGGCGGCGGCCGTCATTCACACTGATTTTGAGCGTGGGTTTATCCGCGCCGAGGTCGTCGGGTTTTCAGACCTTGTTGCGGCCGGGTCCATGTCCAGCGCGAGAGACAGCGGGAAGCTGCGTCTTGAGGGCAAAGACTATATCGTGATGGACGGAGACGTCATGCATTTCAGATTTAATGTGTGAAAGAGAAACACAAACGGCGAGTGGCGAACACGAACGAAATTATCGGCTGGCGTGCTGTGGTCCGCTATGGTACAATGTACCGATGTGAGCCTATGGCTCTCTATGCGTCGCTTTAGACGCTCAGGACAACCTGCCGTCCTTGCTCCGTAAAATCGGGGCCGCAGTCCACAAGGAGGTGAATTAAAGTGCGTCAATACGAGACACTGTATATCCTTCGTTCCGATCTTGAAGGCGAAAAAACACAGGAACTGGTCGAACGATTCAAGGGGCTGGTCACCACTCATGGCGGAGAAATTGAAGACGTCAACGAGTGGGGGAAACGCCGCCTGGCTTATGAAATCGACGAAAAACGCGAAGGTTATTATGTTCTGATGAAGTATCAAGCTGCAACAGACTTTACTTCAGAGCTAGAACGCCTGTTTAAGATCAACGATGATGTGTTGCGTTACCTGACAATTCGCGTTGACGAGTCTTAAGGGCGCTAGAGGACACCGGGAGGCCTCGTGAATGTTAAACCGTATTATCTTGATCGGACGCCTGACTCAGGATCCTGAACTGAGGTATACACCTTCAGGATCCGCCGTTGCTTCGTTTTCCCTCGCCGTGGATCGTCAGCGCACCAACCAGGCGGGTGAACGGGAAACGGATTTTATCAATATTGTCGTTTGGCAAAAGTTAGGCGAACTCTGTGCCCAGTACTTGCGCAAGGGCAGGCTTGCCGCAGTGGAAGGACGCCTACAGATCCGCCAGTACGAGAATAGGGACGGACAAAAAGTTCGCGTGTCCGAAGTCGTTGCGGACAATGTTCGATTCTTGGATCGGTCCGCCGACAATGCGGGTTCAGGATCTGGACAACACGGTGGTACGACGACCGGAACAGGACGCGGGCATGACCAAAGTCAATCCCAGGGCCGTCCGTCGACCGACAATTCGAGGTATCAGGATGATCCATTCGCTGATGACGGCAACACCATGGACATCGTCGATGATGACCTGCCGTTTTAGCGTACGGTGATGCAACGGTGTCCGCGAGCCCACGTTTCATTCAAGTTTTTGCAAAGGGGTGAGAGTTATGCCGAGGAAGGGCCGCGGCGGCAAGCGTAAGCGCGTATGCCAGTTTTGCGTGGACAAGATTGTGGTCGTCGATTATAAAGAGTCAAATCGATTGTCCAAATATTTGACGGAGCGGGGCAAGATACTGCCCCGTCGTATTTCCGGCAACTGCGCGAGACATCAGCGCCAGGTGACAGTCGCCGTGAAACGGGCGCGCCAAGTGGCACTGCTGCCATACAGTATGGAGTAGCATGGAACTTTGACACGCGCGTAAGGCGCACGCGCGGGGACATGTGATATCCCAAATTTCGGCAGGCGCGAAGCAGTGCATATAGCGTCCGACTAAAGCCTCGGACGCTATATCTGGAATCACTGCGCCTGCATCGAGGACTTTATCACTGCTCCCCTAGGAGTCTGTCCGACGAAACGCAGTTTTCGTAGCTTTCTATGCAGGCTTTCCCTCTAATTTCTCGAATATAGTAGGGAGAGAGGAAAAGGATGTGTGCGTATGGCGAAGTT
>JAJYTO010000103.1 GCA_021793015.1 Bacillota bacterium | reverse complement strand
ACCCCGGCATCGCCGACAGGATCGAGACGCCAGGTTACCTGCAACTGTTTGATCTCCTTCACCCCTGGGGCAAAGGAACGCCTCTATAACGCCTCGGTTCGCACTCCCAAAATGTCAAAAAAGCAGAGAAACCCCATAAAGGTCTCTCCGCCAGTATGTTGAGTCGTCATACTATGCGACGTTCCTTTTGTAATGGGATCTACGGGAACAAGAGCCCATGAAAAAACTAGGGTTCTCGCCCCATATTCTGGTGTCCCATTACATGCTGGACGGCATAGTCTTTCCCCCCGTTGGAAGTGCTTCACTGCCAGTCTACTAAGTACCGGTTCACACGTCAATGATCTGCGCGATCACCGTGTTCCAACCCCTCGCTGTATCTCATGATTGTAGTACCAAGCCGGGTTGAGAGCATTCTCAGTTGGTCACAGCGCTGGCGCTGGTCAGCGCCTGCTCCCCGATTTTCGCCAATACCGCCTGACCCTTTGCGTTTGGGTGAACATTGCCAGTCAAAATGTACTGTGACACATGTCCCGAAAAGGCGCTGTAGGCGTTCGCGACCGGCAGGTGGAATGCGCCCGCTTCCTGCGCGATGGCAGCATTCATGGCGCTGAGGACTTGGTTTGCCACAGTGTGGGCCATTGTGTCTGAACTGGGAACTGGATCGTAAATGTTGTATACCACAATCTTCGCGGTTGGATTTAGCTTGACGAGAGTTTGCAGCGTCGTACGGAAATTAGTAGTGAACTGCTGCACCACAGTCTCAAATTGCGCCAGTTCCGTCGGTGTAATTGTCTGTCCGGTGAACAGTCCATCTTTTGCCGCGGGTTGCAGCAGATCATTGCTCCCGATGTCCAGTGTGATGACGGAAGCACCCTTGACAGCCTTTTGAAAAGAGGGTGTTGCAAGATCTGCAAGGAGGCCGGAAGAAGTCAGTCCCGGTACGCCGAGATCGGTCACGGAGAGGTTGCCGGCCTTGCCAATCAGATACGGAAACGCCCCCGGAGATGGTTGCAGATTGGTCTTGCCCAGATCATAGCCAAACGTGATGGAATCGCCGAGAGCCACCAGCGATTTTGTATTGCTGGACGCCGGAGGAGTGCCGGTTGTTGTTCCCGTGCCGGTCCCCGTTCCCGTGCCGGTTGTTGTTCCCGTGCCGATCGAGCCGCCTATTGCAATGTTCCACATGCCAGCGCTGACCTTGTTCTGTATTCCCATGGCGCGAAGAAGTTGAGACAGAACAGCGATCGGCGCAAACGTGGTCATCCGTCCGCTCTGCGGATTCGGGGCTGCAAATCCATTCATCCGCAACAACAGGTTGCCGTTTGCCGTTATTGCAATGTTGCCGCTGGTTCCCCTATGGGTGGCTGACGTGTTGACCGTGACGCCGGTTGGCAATGTCAAATTCCAGACGCCCTTGGCCCATGCGCTGGTCATGCCGAGCGACTTGAGTTCAGACATCACATACCAGATGGGGATGAAAGTCTGGCTGCCGTCAGCGATGGACGGAACGGTCAGCAACGCGGAACCGTTGACTACAATGGAGATGTTCTGATTTGTCGCGCTGGCGCTCTGTGAAGCAACACCGTAGACTGGTGTGACTACGGTGGAATCAGTCCGATTATTGGCCACCGAAGTATTGACGGCTCCCGAGTTCCAGACTCCGTAAGTCTCAGCGGAAATAGTGTTGTTTGTGATCGTGGTGTCAGCGACGCCAGAGGAGACTGCAACAATGGCGGCAGGTTGCGCAAGATTCACCTCGGCCAAGGAACCGTTTCCAGACAGCGTATTTCCCGTTACGATGGTGCCTGTCACTGCTTCTCCGGACTGACCGCCGCGGGTTTGGACAATAACGCCCGGCATGGCGCTCTTTTGAATGGTGTTTCCACTGATGACCGTTCCCGCGACGGAAGTGCTGGCGGATGTCGATTCAGCAGCCACCATGACGCCGGAAGCGTTGTTTGTCATCGTGTTGCCGATGACCTGATTATAGGACGCGCCCTGCCCTCCGTTGTAGGAGCTGACAGAAATCGCAGAGCCGCCTCCGTTTCCAGACAGCGTGTTTGCGGTCACCAGATTGGCGTCTGCGAAACCTGCGGCTCCCTGTGCGAGACTGCCATTTTGCGCAACGCCCGGGTTGACGGCGCCATTGTCCGTGATTGCGATGCCGCCGGCCTGATTCCCTGTCACGGTATTGCCGGCCACCACAGAATCGGAAGAACCCACAAGCGTGATCGGTTTGTTTTGCAGCACACCGGTCGTGGGCTGCAGCCCATTGTCGACAATATCGTTTTTAGCAATGGTGACATCGTTCGCATTGTCAACCAGGATCGCTTGATTGTTCGCGTGCTCGATGGTAAGACCCTCAATGACGGCGCCTGTCGCCCCCGATCCATTGATGAAAATCCCGTTGTTTTGTCCTGTTGCGTCAATGATTGTTGACGTTGCGCCGCCGCCGTTTGCCGGATCCGATTGAATCGTTACAGGTTTGGTCACCGTGACCATTCCGGTATAGGTGCCGGGTTCCACCATGATGGTGCTTCCTGGCGCCGCCGACTGCACAGCTTGGTTGATCGTGCGATACGGTTGACCTGACGTGCCGTTGCCGCTTGTGTCGCTGCCAGTGGTGCTGACATAAACCACGCCTGCACTCTGGGCATAGCTGGCGCCGCTCATCAAACCCGACAGCGGCATGACCAAAAGCGCGGCTCCCGCCGCCAACTTGCCAAACTTCATCCGTTGTTCCGCCTCTCCCAGAATCTCAGTATAATAGTTCCACAATCACCCCGATTATCTCGTAGTGAACTAGCAATTGGCAAGAAGCCCACTCCATCAAAATGCTGAATCTGCGCCAGTTAAAGAAATCTTTGAGTATATCATCTGATCACGGTTTTCCATCATGAGTCCCCGCCTGCCCCACGACGTACGAATCCAGTAGCCAACCTCAAACTTGCGCGCCTCCCAGTCGATCTGATGAAGGCCGCTGCTGCCGATCAACTCCCCTGTCCCCTTGTCAAAGAGATGCAATCGCAGATCCGTCCGCTCCAGATACTTCAGGCGCGCCCGTCGCACATTTTCCTCCGACTCGTCAATCGTCGGCTCCTTCGTCGCCCACGGCATCCAGGGCCGAAGCTCGTCCAGGCTTTCCAGAATCGCCGCGTTCACCAGGGCTCCATCCCCCCACATAGGAGATCGGATGAACAGTCTCTCCGTTTCGAACTCGTCAGGCACGTTGATCAGCAATGAATGCATACTCATGGATATCTCTCCTATTTGGTGTCTGCACAGAGATCTGGGTTCCCTCATCCAGTTTGTCTGGTCCAAGTTCCGGGACCTAATCCAACGCATTCCACGATTCAATGAGTTGCCTATTTCCTTTATGCAGGTTATGATATTACGCCACTATAGGCATTGCGCTGAAAGCAATCATCTCTTCGCTGGATCTGTAAGAGCGCGTGGAACAACCGCCGATCGCTATTAACCATCAAGTCCTCGAACCATTTTCCCTTGTTGCAGGATATACACGATGCGCTCTTTAAACCGTACAAATGGTTCATCCATGGATCCCGAGATTAGAACCATGTCCGCTCGAAAACCGCTTTGAATACGACCAATCTCGTGCCCGAGTCCGATATTATCTGCGGCCTGCGCCGTCGCAGCATTGAGGGCTTGAAGAGGTTCAAGCCCGTACTCTACAAGCAGCGCGAGTTCATTGAAGTTCTCTCCATGTCGATTAAATGGCGTCCCCGCATCCGTGCCCAAGGCGATCCGAACCCCGGAGCGAATCGCATTTTTTATATTCGCCTGTCGTATGGCGGCCAACCGCCGAGCCTTATCCACTGCGTAAGCGGGAATGCCGTGGGCGGTTCCATATTCAAGAATTTTCGTCGCGGCGCTTAACGTTGGCACAAGATACGTTCCATGCTGTACCATGTGTCGAATGAGTTCTTCCGTAAGAAATATTCCATGTTCAATCGAGTCGATCCCCGCTTCCAATGCATTCCTAATCCCTTCGGCGCCCTGGGCATGGGCCACCGCCTTCTTTCCCGCGCGATGAGCGACCTGAACAGCCGCACGCATTTCGCTCTCCGTGAGTTCAGCCTGCCCGGGGTCGACGCCTTCCGTCAAAATTCCCCCGGTAGCAATGAGTTTGATGACCTCAGCTCCGGCCTTCAGCTGCTCGCGCGCCGCCTTGCGAGCCTCGTCAGGTCCATCAATCTCCCTGCCCCAAAAATGACTATGCCCTCCTGTCATACAAATCACGCGGCCAGCAGGGATAATGCGGGCGCCGGCAATAATCCCCGCCCGTTGCGCACGGCTCAAGGCAATTTCGGCATTATCCAGTCCCCCTAAGCTGCGCACGGTCGTAAACCCTCCCAACAAGGTCTCATACGCATTGCGGGCCCCGATCAGTGCAGCGTCCGCCGCTGTCATATTGACTCGTCCTGAAGGGTCTGGGAGTCCCGGAAATGTAATGTGAACATGACAGTCAATCAGTCCGGGCAAAATGGTCAGCCCTTCGGCATTGATGACGAGTTCATCGTTGACAGGCTCCAACCCCACACCGACCTCACTAATCCACCCTTCCTGATCAATCCGAACGTTGGTGTGCTCGAATAGACTGCCGTCCGTAAAGATAGACCCTCCGTGTATCAGCATCCGCATCGTATCTCCTTTGTCCTCACTCATTCACCACAATGTTGCTTTGCAGAACCGGGCGGGATAGTAAACTGAACGCCAGGGCCAATACGCTGGCCATGCCAACGGTCAGGAATCCGGCCATGGAGAAGCCCAAAGGTAACAAAGAAGCGAAGATAGGCCCTCCCAAAAAAGCCCCGGCGCTATAATGTTTTCTCATACGCCGATTATAGCTTACATGACCCCTTTCCGACTGTCCGGTTTCTTGGGTCCACTATATTCTCAACTGACTGTCAATACAGCAGCAAAGGAGCATCGAAAAGATGCTCCGCTTCGCTCTAAGGGGCAGTTTCTGCCGCAGTCTTGAAGAATCACACCATGATTTTGCAAATATCGTTGGTAAAATCGACCGGATCATGGATTGGCAGTCCTTCAATGAGCAGTGCTTGATTGTATAACAGATTCGTGTAGAGAATTAATTTCTCCTTGTCGTGTTCAAAGGCCGCTCTTAACGATTGAAACACATCGTGGTTGATGTTGATCTCCAACACCTTTTCAGCCTTGACGTTTTGGTTGTTCGGCATGGCTTTCAGTACCTTCTCCATTTCTATGGTGAGATCGCCGTCAGCCGTTAAGCATACAGGGTGGTTCTTGAGTCGCTTGGAGATCCTGACATCCTTCACCTTGTCGGCCAGAATCTTTTTCATTTCGTCAAACATAGCCTGGTTCTCATGCGCCTCTTGCTCCGTCTGCTCTTGACTCTCGTCAACTTCAATGCCCAAATCGCCGCTGGATACCGACTTGAATTCCTTTTCTTTGTGCGTCATCAGCATTTTGATGGCGAACTCGTCGATATCTTCAATGAGGTACAAAATCTCATACCCCTTATCGATCACAAGTTCGGTCTGGGGCAACTTCTCAATCCTTTCATACGTATCGCCGGCCGCGTAATAAATGTACTTCTGTTCTTCCGGCATTCGTGAAACGTATTCATCCAAAGTGACCATTTTCTTTTCTTTCGACGAGTAAAACATCAAGAGATCCTGCAACACGTCTTTGTTACTGCCATAATCACTGTAAACTCCGTACTTCAGCTGTGTGCCAAAAGACTTGTAAAACGCTTCATATTTCTCCCTGTCGTCCTTTAACAGGCGTTGCAGTTGACTGGTAATCTTACTCTTGATGTTTTTCGCGATCAACTGGAGTTGCTTGTCTTGCTGCAGAATCTCTCTGGATATGTTCAGCGACAAATCTTCCGAATCGACCATGCCTTTGACAAAGCTATAATAATCCGGAAGCAGGTCTGGGCTTTTGCTCATGATGAGCACACCGTTTGAATACAGCTCCAATCCCTTTTCATATTCCTTTGTATAATAATCAAAGGGGGTCTTCTCAGGGATATACAGAATGGCGTTATAGCTCACGGCGCCATCTACGCTGATGTGGATATGTTTTATGGGCTTGTCAAACCCGTAATGCTTCTCCATGTAGAAATTTTCATAGTCTTCGTCAGTGAGTTCATTCTTATTCTTTCTCCAAATCGGGACCATGCTGTTGATCGTTTGTTCTTCCCGATATTCTTCGAATTCGCCTTCACTGTCTTCCTTCGGCCTATGTTTCGTCACATCCATTTTTATCGGATAACGGATGAAATCGGAGTATTTTTTAATCATCGATCTCAATCGATATTCGTCCAGGTAATCGTCGTAGTTCTCGTCTTCGGTGCTCGCTTTGATTTTTAAAATAATTTCCGTTCCCACGGCATCCTTTTGATCTGCCGCAATCGTGTATCCGTCCACCCCGGACGATTCCCACTTAAACGCAGTTTCGCTCCCTAATGCTCTGCTGATGACCGTGACTTCGTCGGCAACCATAAATGCGGAATAAAAACCAACGCCAAATTGCCCGATAATGTCATGCCCATCTTTCGCTTCATTATCGCGTTTAAAGGTCAAAGACCCACTTTGGGCAATCACGCCAAGGTTATTTTCGAGTTCATCCTTGGACATGCCAATGCCCGTGTCCAAAACCGTCAAGGTTCGGGTGTCCTTGTCAGCCGCCACCTTTATGTAGTAATTATCTTGATCAAAGACTAAGTTTTGATCCGTCAGTGCCTTGTAGTAGATCTTATCAATCGCATCGCTCGCGTTTGAAATCAATTCCCTCAAAAAAATCTCCCGATGAGAGTAGATGGAATTAATCATCAACTCTAACATCCGCTTCGATTCCGCCTTAAATGGCGTTTTTTTCATAGGAACGTCTCCTTTCAACCTGTCGCAATGTACATTTGGCGTCTCCGTGATGCATACATCAACGAATTAGCACTCAACACCAAAGAGTGCTGACACTAATGCTTATTTTACATATCTTTTGGTTCTCGTCAATTTTGCTTCCCGTTCGTACGATGATGCCCCGCCGTATTCGTGTGACATACTACGGCTGTACCTTTCGACACGCGTATTTGAAGGGCGGACATCCGTGGTCACCTGGATACCGGGGAGCCCCGTTCCGGCGGCGAAGGTGGACGGGGAACTGTATGTGATGGATGCGGTGTGCGCCCATATGGGCGGAGGGACGCGGTTGCACTACGTGCGGGGCATGACCTGTGACGAAGATCTATCGCCAGTCTCTCGACACTGCCGCATTGATCGGCATTGCGCTCATCGTCGCAGGTGTGATAGTTCTCAATCTCTTTTCCAAGGCGGCGGCGCATTGAGCCGTTGAGTTCGTATAATTGGTGGTGGAACACAAAAAAATCACGGTCGCCGGAAGGCGCCGCATTGCACGATGAAGGGTTCGCCCGCTCAGTGCAATTGTGAAGCGATCTGCTGGACGACCGCCAATGTCAGTCCCGTGACTTTAGCTACCTTCTCCGCACTATCGCCCTCTTCGAGCATCCGCTTGGCGATCGTTCGAAGCCCCTCTTCCAGTTCGTCCGTCTGATCCTCTTGTCGATCTTTCTGATGATCTTTCATCGCTCACCACGATCCCCGCTTCCCAAACCCCCATGGGCATCCTCGTCCGAATGACGCGACCGCAACCTCGAGAATTCGCGCCGCCCACCCCAGTTCGAGTTCGCTTTCTCACGTGCTTTGGAATTCCAGGTGAAACAGGCAATTGTCCTGCATGCGCCAAGCCATATCGATCCGCAAGGTGTTGGCCCGCAGTTCCGTCGGCAGTGGAACGGCCAACTCCACCTCGTACACCCCGACGGCCTTGAGCGCTCCGCCGGACAGCGACTTAGTGAGGGTTCTCAGGAACGTGTCCTGTCTACCCATCGCCTCACCTCTTTGCCTGTAGTATATCGCGCTGATCTGTCGCTGCCAATCATACGCCCGCGAGGCAAGACAAAACCGTCTAACGTTCGCACTGATTCCGCCCTGTGGAATATCTGGTCAAACCTTTGCGGGTCGCGAATTTTCATATCGCTCAGCAGATACGCACGCGACATCATGGATCGCCAATCCCTTGTCGGTCATCCGGACAAAGGATAGTCGCCCAAGTTCCCTGTAATCTCTCTCAATCGTCCAGCGCATGTTCATTCGATCATTTCCGGTTTTTCTTACGCTGCTTTTTCGCTTCTTTGCGCGCTTTTTTCTTCTCTTGCTTCACTTTGGCGCTATAACTGCGACGATGCTCTTGCAAAGGTGCTCCGAAGAACGGGTCGGAAAATACTTCGTCCCTATAATCACCATGATCCGGATCGTAATCGTCGTCCTCGATATCATACACATCCAGATTGTCATCTTCGCCGTCTTCCGCCTGCATGGACTCTCGTCCCGCATAATCCGAAGCCTGCCAGCGATCAACGAACGCATACTTCCAAAGTTCGTCATGATAAGCGTCCCGAATTTTGCTCTTCAACCGGGCGATCCGCTGCAATGCGTTGATATGCAGTTTATCGGAAATAACGCCTCGCTCAAGCAAGAAATCATAAACATATGCCATCCCCCATAATACGGCGAACGCCTCAGTCTGGCGAGTTGACAAAAACCCTCCGCCCATCCTCGCCAGATAGGCTTCCAGTTCGCGTTCTGAAAACTCGAACCATTCTCCCCATGTCAATACGGGTCTCTTCCGGGCTTTCCGTTGCAACAAGAATTGAAAGGCGCCGTCCCATATCGCTTCTCCCAAAGGAAACTCCATCTGCTTGCGGTCAAGCGTCTGTTTGGCGAATGTCCACATGTTGTCCCGAGCGAACACGTCCGGTCTGCTTTCGGAGTTGAACGGACCATCGCACAGGATTTCGTCTCCTGTCGACGGCCGTTCCATCGCAGCGCGGCTGCGCTCAAGAGCTTCATCGTCCATGGAAATGCCGTAACGTTCCAGTTCTTCTTGCAGAGCGCGCCAATCAACGCTCTGTCCATTTTTGATGAGCACATATGCTTGTTGAAACTGACACAAGAACATCAGGTCAGCGAATGGCCCTTCCGCCCCGTCAATCAGCTCGGGCGACGCCTCGATCTCCCGGTAAGTTTGCCGCGCGCACTCCACAGCCAGATCCGTCTTGCCATAATACATCAGAAGTTGCATCAACCAAATCAGTTGATCGATCCCTTGCACCGGAGCTTCCATGTAGTACCGCAGCGATTCCTCCACGTTGCTTACTTCATCGCGAAACAGGTGGTAAGCGGCCAACTCATTCTCGAAATACTGAAATTCTTTCCGGTGGAAATCGGGATGATGACGCAATTTGCGGATCAATTCCGCATACTTTGCCGGATCCTTCCTGGCGGACAGTTCGAAGATGTACTCGGCAAACGACACCTCCTCAAAAAAACCGGGAGCCAGCGTTCTGTCCAATGTTCCCATTATCCAATCGTACCGTTCGTCTTCCGGTAGTTTCTCATAAACCCGATACCATTTATCCGGAGCGATGACCGCGTCGTCAAGCAGTGTCCCGTGTTCCAATTTTTCAGGCATGTTGAATCCCCTCCAGGCTTGCCAGATGAATTATGCAACCAGGATGACGTGGTCCGGGTCAGTTTCCATATGGACATTATACTTGTCCGGGGCATCGGGAACACAGTTTTGAATGACTTCCTACGAAATTCTTCTTCTGAAATGATGTAAAATGGAACAAACCATGAACGGAAGGTGATGATCGTGACCGGCGCCATTGATCAGGTGACGACCTTGGTAAAGGAAATGTCATTGGCTGAATTGCAAAACGTGGTGCTGCGGCTGGCCGAACAAAACGAGCATGTCCATGCCGCATTATATCAGGTGTGGAAAGAAAGGGAACGGGAAGCCCGTTTGCGGAAATCAGTAGCATGGGAACCCGCCGACTGGCTCGATGCAAGAGAGCATTTTGAACCGATCATTCAAGACGAGTTGGGCCAGTGCGCCAGCTTGTTTCAAGATCGTTATGAATACGCTTATCGGGGCTATAATTATTACGATTCTGAAGATGGCCGGTGGGATTATACTGCAGGACTGGAACAGCTCAAGCGCTGGTTCGCAGAATTGCTGGACATGGCGGCTGACGGCGAGTGGATTGATGCTTCTGTCGGTTTGCTGCTGACGCTGCAAAAATTGAATAAGTGGGCCATGGAACACGGAGATGAAGACATGGGCGGTGAAGATTTGCAGGAGGAATGCGAATCTTTCTGGCCGAAAGCGGACGAGCTTGCAGCGGTGATTCGCAACGGGACGGCTCCCGATGCGAACAAGAGTGCGTTCTTTCAGGAACTGATGGACTGGATCGCAGGAATCTGCGAAGAGGACGACGATTGGTCAAGATGGAAAGAACCGCTTCGTTCATGTTTGTTCTCCCCGGCTCATTATGAGCGACTGCGAGAACATGTGGTACGGCTGGAGCCGACCTTGCTGTCGAATAGTCCAGCAGAGAAACCTGTCGATCCGAAGCTTCTGCGATGGTGGGTTCAAGCCAGCCTTGATTCGGGCCATGAAGCGGAAGCTCTGCAGACAGAAGCCAATCTGACCGCTTTCGATGCAGAGACTTCTGCCTGTTTTGTCCACTATTATGAACGGCTGGATCGAACGGACGAAGCCGTTGCTCGACTGCAGTCCATCATCGGGCACATGCAGGCGATTCAACGGCAATCGTCAGAATCCATGTTTTTGCATCCCAACTATGGATATGGGCAGCAGGCGAATCACTATTTTGAGCGGTTGGTGGCGATACTCGTACGGACGGGGCGCCAGACAGAAGCGGAAGCGTGGCGTGTCCGATGGTTCGAAGCCCTGCCTTCGCTGGAATTGTTCAAGCTCTGCCTTGAAACGTTGCCACCGGATGAAAGAACGTCTCAGGCGAAACACTGGCTCACTCATGTTCGTTTGTTGGGGGGCTATACAGATCTGCTGATGGACATGCATTTACACCTCGACGATCCAGATGGCGCCTGGCAGGTGTATCTGGAAGAGGGTAACGCCGCATCTGACTGGTTGAGCGATTCTGCGCGGAGGTTGTTCAAAGTCATCAAGCAACATGATCCGATTCGGCTTGTTCCAATACTTCGTCAATTTGCGGAGAATAGAATTTCTGAGAAAAAACGGGCCAGCTATCAACGGGCCGCTGAATGGTTAACGGAATTGAAATCCGTCTATCATCTGCTTGGTCAAACAGAACAATGGAATCGCTGCTTGCGGGAAGTGAGGGAAAGTCACCGTCGTCTGCCGGCTTTACAAGACGAACTATCAAAGGCCAAACTTTAGTCAAAACAAGAAGCCCGCTTTGAGGGCTCGTTGGCGCGTGGGCAGAACGGAATTGTGAATCCCGCAAGAAACCGAAGCTCACGGCGCGGCGGTTCAAAAGTCCGATCCCAGGTCAAAAACCCATCCGGCCTGTCATGATATCACAATCACCCTCCGTTTCGACCAGCATGGAATTGCCCTCTCCAAATACAAATGGCAAGAGAGCCTTCGAACGCCCGTTCGGTGTTCGAAGGCTCTCTCGAACTTGGTGGAGACGAACCAGAACCAGGTTGTGATTCGCCTCCCGGCCCTGATGGTCCACCTGCCGGAGGGTATTGCAATGGTGTGGAGTGTGGAACGAGTCATATTGTCGCTTGGCAATATGCCGAGGTTTGTCCACCCAATATTTGCTGCGATGCAGTTACAGGAACGTACACAGTTGGATTGTCGATCTTGATGAGTTGAAACCAGGTGCGCACAGTGTGCTGCGGCAAGCCTGATTTGGAACCAACCTTCCGCCCGGTGTAACCTCAGCCGGGCGAATTCATTTTAGAAGTGATTCATGAAGCGGGGGTGCAACCAAGTAACCGTCTGGGCGCCGATCACGTACGGTGGAGTATCGGCCATTGGATTTGCGACGTTCGTACTAAGAACACTCAATTTATCCCGGAACAGCGCTCCGACATTGGCGGAACCATCGTGGGATCTAAGCGGGCCAAAAGCCGTGACCGTAAAGATGTTTTCCGCATTGTATCCCTTCGTGGAGTAACCGTTAAACGTAATTTTCCACTTAGTAATCCAAATTGGGAATCCAAGGTTCTCTCTCCTTATGCGCGGTCCCACAGAGAGTGGAATTTGGCGTAAAATAAAATCTGTCAAATAGGCCCGGGCATACAATCCAGATCCAGTACTTAGCGCATGCATGTATGCATTCACAAAAGCAGTCGGCGTGGCTGGTACACTGGCTATCGCCGAATAAAGGCTTTGTACTTGGGAGGTCGACATTGCCGGAGGCGGGGTTGGGGCAGCTGCATGGATCTTCGTGCCCTTTGGCGCCGCTCCTTTTTGGGAGGAGGAAGCAACGTATGTCGCTGCGTATATCCATGATACAAAAAAACCTGACATGAGAATACCTGCAAAAACTCCCGCCAATATGTTGAGTCGCTTTTCCAATGCAGATCACCTATATTTTTTTGATTAATTAGAAAGATCGGTTTTCTAATGGTGTGGTCAATCATCCGCGGTATTCACGTATGATCCCCCCTCTTTAGACATTGCTTTCAATAGACGATTCATATGCCAAAAAGGTTACACATCGCGCCACCAACCCGGCCACCTGGGAACCGCACAACCGGATCACATTCCGAACCGCTCCGAAGTCAATTGGATGACGACTGAATCAATCGAACGGAGTTTGCTTCGTTAAGCGTATTGTCGAGGCTGGATGTAGTAGAGATCCAATACCATTCTTTATCATTGTACGTCCAACATACTTGCATCAATGGCTGATTCCCCCCCCACACCAAAGCCTCTACGTACCCGTCTTTCACGTTTTTAAGCACTGGCTGTTTCTGAACGAATTTAGCGATTGTTTCAGCAATTCCCACCGCAGTTGTACTGTAAATGAAATCCTTGGTAGACGTCCAACCATCTGCGACGTACGTCCATCTTCTGCTTTTCCACGTGATTATTTCTCCGGACTGATAACTCGCTTTTTTTATCTTCGAAACCTTGTAGTCTTTAGCGATGGTTCCATTTGAAAGTCGAATTGACGTTTCATATTTGAGCGGCGACAACAGGCTGTTAATTTGCCCGATT
>JAJYTO010000102.1 GCA_021793015.1 Bacillota bacterium | reverse complement strand
AATGCCCAACAGATCAAAGAACTCGCCCAAATGTTCCATGGGGCATTTGCCAGCGCAGATGCCATCGGCTATTCAGGCACGAATACGGTGGAGTCCCAAAAAGAAGCCTTGATGTTCTATTTTGAGCATAATGGCTCTGAAATCTTAAACCATGCTTCCGGTGTGATCTTTGAGCGCTCAACCGAAAAGCCTGTCGCGGCATGTCTAATCTCGCTTTGGGAGGATCTCCCGTTAGTTTCCAACATTACTGTTTTACCCTCCGACCGCGGAAAAGGATTAGCAACCTCTTTATTAAGTCAGGCGCTGACAGTCCTGCACAGTTGCTACGACGTAGTACGTCTATTTGTTACTGTGGGGAATGGGGCCGAGGCGTTGTATTACAATCTCGGGTTTCATCCAGGAGTTGCACAGACCACTTTTTATCTATCCGAAAGAATGGTTGCCAATTACGAGTAGGGTTGGCGTTGAGCTTGAGTGTAGAGCCAATGGAATTGGATTTAGACGAGTAACGGATCTAGGAGTCTGTCCGACGAAACGCAGTTTTCGTAGCTTTCTATGCAGGCTTTCCCTCTAATTTCTCGAATATAGTAGGGAGAGAGGAAAAGGATGTGTGCGTATGGCGAAGTTCAAGACCTACTCCATCGAACAAGGGGAACTTGTTCCCATCTATCTGGGTGATTGGATCCCCGAGGACCATTTGGTGCGGGTAGTCAGCGATATCGTGGATCAACTGGATCTCACTGTGATCACAGCCAAATACTCGGTGCGTGGGGAAGAAGCATTTCACCCTGCACTTTTGTTGAAGGTCTTGTTTTACGGCTATGCCACAGGCGTATTTTCTTCTCGAAAGCTGCGCAAAGCCCTGTTTGAAATTCTCCCTTTTCGTTGGTTATGTGGTAGTGGGGACAAGCCAGATCATCGGACCATCAGTGATTTTCGCAAAGATAACCTGACTGTGTTGCCAGGGATGTTTCGCCAAATTGTACAGATCGCCAGTGAATTAGGCTATGTCTCATTGGGTCATGTTAGCATAGACGGTTCAAAAATGAAGGCGGATGCCTCCAAACATAAAGCGATGTCCCGAGAGCGGATGAAGCAGGAAATCGAGAAGATGGAACAGGAAATCGCAGCGACCCTGCAACAGGCCCAAGAAGAGGATCGCGACGAAGAAGAACACCCTGATCAATGTCCGCCCTCCGTGAACCGCCAGCTCAACGATCGCCAGCAGCGTCTGGAGAAAATCAAAGATGCCTTACGGCAACTCGAAGAACGCCAACCCGCCAAGGACTCTAGGCATCCTGAAAAAGATCAGATCAATTTCACAGATCCGGATTCGCGGATCATGGAGACGAAAACACAGGGAGTCATCCAAGGCTATAACCCGCAAATTGCTGTCGAGGAAGACCATCACTTGATCGTAGGACTGGCCATGAGTTCGAGTGCCAGCGATCAAAAACAGTTTGAGGGCGTACTGGCCTCCGTAGAAGCATACACCGGATCAATGCCCGAGACAGTCACTGCGGACGCGGGCTATTTCAGTGCGGAGAATATTGGGACAGCGGAGTCCGCCGCCGTGGATGCATACATCGCGGCCAAACGAGAAGGGAAACAAGCGAAAAACCCGTATGACAAAACGAATTTTACCTATCATCCGGAGAACGATACGTACACCTGCCCCGCCGGTCAATCCTTGGCACTCAAACAAACCCAACATGAGAAAGACCCTGACCAAGTGACGAAATGGGTGTATGAGAGCCAGGCGTGTTCGGGATGCCCCTTCCAAAGCGAGTGTGTGAAAGCCAAATCGGGCCAGCGAACGATCACGCGCAGTGAAGCCGATCCGGTTCGCGAAGCGATGCGCACCAAAGTACAGAGTGATGAGGGCAAGGCGATCTATCGCAAACGCAAGGGGATCGTAGAACCGGCTTGGGGAGAAATGAAGGAAGTACAGGGGTTTCGTCAATTCAGCCTGCGAGGGAAAGCGAAGGTAGAGGGAGAATTTATTCTGTTAGCCCTGAGCTACAACCTGAGGAAGATCCATGCGGCGAAATATCCGAAACAGGCCACGCTCTATAAACGGGAGAGGGCTGCCCAGAAGGAGAAATTAACGGCCTAAGAAGTAGAGAATACGGTACATGCGCCCTTATTACCCGGAACAATACTAACAAAGATGAAGTAAATCAAGAAACCAGACGGAAACTGACCGACTACTTTTTATCCGTCGGACAGACTCCTAGAGGACATGTGATAAAGTTCGCACAGCAGGCGCTATGATCCCACATATCGTGTTTGAGGCTTTAATCAAACACGATATGTACCGCAGTGCGCCTGCCAAAATTGGATTTATCACATGTCCCCTAGAGGACATGTGATAAAGTTCGCACAGCAGGCGCTATGATCCCACATATCGTGTTTGAGGCTTTAATCAAACACGATATGTGCCGCAGTGCGCATGCCCAAATCTGGTTTATCACTGCTCCCCAAGCGGCGGAGCAGCGGCAGCACGGAGGCGTCGCACGCGATGCAGCTTATGCGATCATCAGTCTGTCGCCGCACTCACACCGAGTTCGGTCGTTGCCCACGGTTCCTCCGCATGACTCTGCAGTTCATCCATCAACACCAGCAGAATGTTCTCGTCGGGGATCCTGTAATCTCCCTCAAAAATGTCCATAATCTGACCCCAGGGTTCGCCAATGACCGCGCATTCGGTCATATCACAGGGTTCGGGAAAGGAATGTTCGGCGACGCCATGGTCACTTTCTTCTATCTCCATTTCTTGTGGCGCGGGGAGTTCCGAATCTGCCGTATCCGGCGTCATTTCCAACAAGTGTTCCAAACCCGCCTCATCCGTACGGATCTGCGCTTCCTTATCTGCCCAGTTCCACGCTTCCCGACCCTCATCGCTCTGTGCGGTTTCCACGGCATCGGAATGGTCGATCGCAACCGCAACGGACGGGCTCGCAGAAGGGGACTTTTCCGTCGATCTCATCACCCGCGCGGGCACTCTGCGTGTCAGTGTCCGTACTTGCGCCGGATCCGCCTCTCTGGATCCTGACGAACCGCCGAAAGCTTGGCTGTGCGCGGGCGATGGATTCCGCCCCAGCGGCGGCAATGGCGGCGGCGCCATGATGAGCTGGCGCGGGGCAGTCGTCTTGACAGTCTGGTATGGCGCGCCTGTGGGAACCGTCCGGGCCTGCTTCAGCCGCACCAGAAACAAACGATCATTCCGCAAGCGCTCACGCTGAGATCGCTCGCCCCTCAACCGTCCGCCGTGTATCCCCGCATCCTCCGCCAGTTTCCTTTGGCGACTCGACTGCAGCGGTGTTTCATTGCTCCTGTCGGAACGCTTCGTCCGTCTGCGCGTGGCGGCGCTGTCAGACTTGCGCGTCTGCCCGCGTGAGCGCATCGGCGCCTGCGACATCGCTTGCCCCGGCGACTGCCCTGCTCCATGCCTCTTTGTATATCCTGACGTGTGCCTCCGTGTGTGCCCCGCTGCATGCCCGGCCGTGTGTCTCGCCGCGCCGTCCGTTGCACGCCCCGCTGTGCTTCCCGGCGCCTGTCTCTTTCTTCTCTTGTCCGTTGCGCTGGAAACCCCCAGGGAAAACGGGGCGACAGCCGCAGTGATAGACTTTCTCCGCACGCTGCCTTCCGCGCGCGTCACTTTCTCGACGCGCAACGTGCCCTGGAGTTGTGGAGTCCCCCGTTTCCTGCGACGGCGCGACGGCTGCTTTCCCCGGCATGTGGTCACCCGCGCCGACTTGCCTTTTCTCTCGTCGCTGCGCGCAAGCCCGGGACCCACTCGATGGACCTTCATCCGCTGCAGCGGTTTGCGAACCTGTGAATGACCTGTTTTCATGAACTTACCTCCGTGTTTGCCGCGATGGCGAACTCATGGCTTTGTCGTAGACACGCAGGGTCTTGCCCACAAGCGTATCGACACTCCACTGACTGGCGCCCCAGTTGCGCCCGTTGGCGCTCAGACTTGCTCTCAAATGGGGGTCGGAAAGAAGCATATTCAACATCTCAAATAACTGAACGCTGTTTTTATTCTCAAACAGAAGCCCTGTGCGGCCATGCTGAATCATCTCCGGAATGCCCCCGACAGCCGATGCGACGACCGGGGTTCCCGTCACCTGACTCTCCATGATCACAAACGGAAGATTGTCCTGAACCGACGGAAGCACCGTCGCGTAGGCGTTGCGAAGCAGCGCGCCAACGTCCTTGCGCGCCCCGAGAAACACGACGTGTCTGCCCAGTTCCAGACTGCGCGCCATGTCTTTCAACATCGTCTCCGATTGGCCGTCGCCAACGATCCAGCACACGAAATCATGACGGACATCCTTGAGTCGACTAAGCGCTTCCAGCAGATATTGGTGCCCTTTGACTGGCGTCAATCGCGCCGGACAGACAATGTACTTTTGCTTGGGATCAATAGTGACGTCTCGCGGCTCTTCTTTGTTCGCCCTCAGAAACCTGGCGCTGTCCATTCCATATGGAATGACGTGCAAACCCCTATGCGGGACGCCGAAATTGCCTGTCAACTCCCTGAGCAGCCACTCCGTCGGAAGAATGGTTTCATCGGCCGACACAGCGCCATAGCGCTCCTCTGCGCTGACGAACGACCATTTCAGTGACTCTTTGCTCTCGATGTCGCCGGCAATGATGTGCTCGCTTGCGAGCAGACCATGAATCGTCGCCACATGCCTCACGTTTGGCGGCTTCACTCGGTGAATGGCCCGCGTCGAAACGATGTCCTGGGTGTGAATGATGTCGTACCGGCGGAGACCAAAGGCCACAGAAGCCAGTTCATACGTGTACCGTTCGATCTCCCGCCAGCGTATCCACTCATCCACTCGGGGAAAGTTCTTTTCGTAGTATTCGTACACCTTATCGTAAACAATGTCCTTGATTTTGGACTTCTCCAGTGTTTCCCCTGTATTGACCATGTAGATTTTCGTCATATCCGGATGATGGGCGAGGATGTCCACGTGGTGACCCAGTTTTTCAAACCTTTTTTTCAATAGGCCAATATACGTGTCAACACCTCCTACGTGAGGAATGTACCAGTAAGTCGCCAGAAGCACGTTCACCTTGACGCAGTCCTCCCCCAAATCATGATTCGGAGTCTTTCGTCCACTATATTCATCACATCTTTGCCCCGCCATAGCAAACACCCAGCGGAAGCAATTTGGGCCCCCAACCATCCATTCAGGGGCGCCGCGCATCGGCAAGGCGCCAGACCGCCAGGCGACCGCGGACGGCCGTAGACCATGCCAGCCATGGTTGCCCTGCATATGCGGAGACGGCTAAGCGACACGGATGGCAATTGTACATGTCAACCTTGTCAGGCACGTCATACTATGGCATCACGGTCACGGTGACACTCATGGCGCGATTCGGTTTTTAAGCGGAGGTATGCGGAAATGAAGGCGATGGTTACGGGCGGCGCGGGATTTATTGGTTCACATGTGGTGGATGCGTTGCTGGCGCAGGGAATTTCCGTCGTTGTCGTCGACGATCTCTCCACTGGAGTGCGCGAACAGGTGCCCTCGCTGGCAACGTTCTACCGGATCCCGCTGTTGGACCCCAAACTGGAACAGGTCATCGCTCTGGAACAACCGGACGCGGTCATCCATCAGGCGGCGCAGGTCAGTGTCGAAGCGTCTCTGCGGGATCCCCTGTTCGATGCGAGCAACAACATTCTGGGAACGATTCGCCTGCTCGAATACTGTCGCAAGCACGGCGTTGCAAAAATGGTGTACGCGTCGTCCTGCGCGGTATATGGGAACCCGGGAACAGACCCGATCGCAGAAGAACATCCGGTTCAACCCCTGTCCGCGTATGGCGCATCCAAGGCTGCGCCTGAGCTGTACCTGAGACTCTACCATGAACTCTACGGCATGCAGTACACGGTGCTGCGCTATGCAAATGTATATGGCCCGCGTCAACGAAGCGGCGGTGAAGGAGCTGTCGTTCCTGCCTTCATCGCCCGTCTGTTGACAAATCGGCCGCCGATCGTTCATGGCGATGGACTGCAGAGGCGAGACTTTGTCTTTGTCAAGGATGTTGCCCAGGCCAATGTGGCCGCGCTGTCCGTCGCAAGTTCCAGTGTGATGAACATCGGCAGCAACTCGTCGGTGTCTATCCTTGAGGTCTTGCGATTGTTGCAAGCCGAGATTGGGCGCGACGTCCTGCCGGTGCGGGGTCCCTCCCGGCCTGGGGACATTCGGCAGAGCCGCCTTGCCAGCGCGCGCGCATTCGAGATCCTGAAATGGAAACCCCGTTACGATCTGCAAGAGGGTCTGCGAGAAACAGTGGCGTTCTACCGAAAAGCCATGGAACGCCAGTTCTAGAGGACATGTGATAAAGTCCGCGCCTGCCAAATGTCAGCTTATCACATGTCCCCTAGACACTGAATGAAAATGGCGCGGCAGTGTTCTTCGCGAATGCATGACCCGCTCGGGGAGGAGTCATATATTGCGCCCGTCGCGAGTTGTGCGACAGCGGCGGACTCCCGCCAGGACGGATCATGCATGCCGCTGCAGCGAGTATTAGCAGCCTTTAGGCCGCGGCTGTCTGAGCGGCAGCGGCATGCATGATCCGTCCTGACAGGCAGGGGCCATCGATTTTTCGGGATGGGCTCCCACTATTCCACCAACCAAACATGGAGGTTATGAACGATGGCGAAGAGTCTCACAAAAGAGCTGTGCAAGGGCACAGTGTCGATTGTCGGTCTGGGATATGTGGGACTGCCTCTGGCAAGGGCGTTTGTGTCGAGTGGATACGTCGTGAAAGGGATTGATCTCGACGCGCGAAAAATTGCAGGATTGAATTCCGGGAAAAGTTACCTCAGCGACATGAGCGACAAAGATATCGAAGAACTCAACCAGACAGGGAGATTCTCGTGCCAGGCGACATACGATGCGGTTTCGCAGTCGGACACCGTTGTGATCTGTGTGCCGACTCCCCTGACGGAAGCGGGGTTGCCGGACTTGACCCACGTCGAACGCGCGGCGAAAGAGCTCGCAGACCGATTGCGGAAAAACCAGTTGATCGTGCTGGAAAGCTCGACCTTTCCAGGGACCACCGATGAACATTTGGTTCCCATTCTTGAACAGAGCGGATTCAAAGTCGGCGTTGACTTCTTTCTCGCCTATTCTCCCGAGCGAATCAATCCCGGAGATCCGACTGATCTGCGATCGATCCCGAAGGTGCTGGGCGGAATAGGCGAAGCGTCGACGAACGCCGCAGCCGCCCTGTATCGAAACGTGTTCGACGAGGTCGTGGTGGTTTCTTCAACGAGAGTCGCCGAATTTACAAAGATATTGGAGAATACGCAGCGTTTTATCAATGTTTCCCTGTGCAACGAATTGGCCATGTTGTGCGAACGGCTGGATATCAACATTTGGGAGGCGATTGCGGCAGCCGACACGAAACCATACGGTTTCACAGTGTATCACCCAGGACCCGGAATCGGCGGGCATTGCATCCCTGTCGATCCACTGTACCTCGAATTCAAAGCGCAGCAAGTGGGGTTCAGTTCTGGATTCATCCGGACGGCGCAGGAGATCAACCAAAAAATGCCAGGGTACATCATCGAACGGATCTTCAAGTTGATGGACTCAGACCAACCGAAGGTGTTGATCGTCGGATTGGCTTACAAAAAAAACGTCAACGACATTCGCGAATCCTCAGCGGTGGCCGTTATGGAAAAATTGCGGGCGAGAGGAGTGGAGGTCTCTTATCATGACCGTTACATTCCAGAGATTCGCATCGGAAGCACGGTCCTTTCGTCCGTGGAGCTCACCTCCGACCGGATCCAAGCGTTTGATTGCGTCGCGATTCTCACGGACCACGACTATGTGGACTACGCACTGATTGCCCGGCATGCCAGAATCGTGCTCGACACGCGGCACGCAGTACCGGAGCGGGAGGTCCACCCCAATGTTGTGTACCTGTAGCCGTCGTAAAAGCCAGTGCTGACGTGTGCGCCGTCGGGTCCACTCCAGTGTTGTGTACCTGCAGCCCCACGCACCGGGCAGGCGCAGGATGAACGTGAAAATGCGCCGAACTCGCGTTGCCGAGCGCCATTTTCCCAGCAGCCGAAGAAGGTGTTTCGATTGAAGATGTTGGTCACAGGTGGAGCAGGTTTCATAGGGTCTCATTTGGTGGAGAGATTGATTGAGCTTGCACATGAGATCAGTGTCATTGACGATCTGTCCGGAGGCAACCGCTAGTTCGCTGAGTTCCCGCGCTGGCATCCTCGGTGCGCTCTTGTTGAAGACACAATCCTCGACCGGAAAACGGTCGATCGGCTCGTGCGGAATAATGACTGCGTCTTTCAACGCGGCGCTTCGCGGCGAGCCGCTTCTCGTGCATGGGGACGGACGACAGACCCGCTGTTTCACGTACGTCAAGGACTGTGTGGACGGAACCGGTTACGAGGACATGCAGTGGTGCGTGCCGGATATTTCCAAAGCTTGTGCGATGCTGGGTTACGATTCGCAGACATCGCTTGACCTCGGATTGCGGGAAACGATCTCCTGGCACCGGCGGCGTCTTGCAGACAAGCGTTCCGGATGAGGGTCTGAAAAGAATGAAGCGACTGGTCCAGGAATGTCTGGCGCCAGTCGCTTCATTTTCGACCCATATTACTGTGGCTGACAGGCAGGAAAATATCCTGTCTTGCGCGTATACTACACACGTGGAGGCGAGTGCAATGCGTCGATTTCATTTGGTGTTGAAACCAGACAAGGAAGACCATGGATATACGGTCATCGTACCAAGTTTACCGGGATGCGTGACCGAAGGGGATACGGTGGAAGAAGCCATCGCAAACGCCAAAGAAGCTATTGCCTTATATATGGACCTTTTAACTGAACAGGGCGAGGACATTCCCGAAGATGCAGATGCGGTGATCACTACCGTGGAGGTCTAATATGCCTCACACACAGATCCAGATCACCAATCATATCAGGAATCCACTGATCGCAACCAGGGATGATGTGAACGCCTTCGGCGGTCACCCAATCCAATCCGCGTATCAGCCAGCAGGCGCCGCCCAGCCAAATTTGCCGCATGAGGTCAGGCTGAGGATCGATGGACCGATACGCCTCCACCACTGCTTCTCGCCACTTGCCGTGTTGTTCGGCTTCGCGCATAAGACAATACAAATCGCCCATATAGGGGCTCAGGCATGCATTCGACCAGTCAATGGGAACTATATCACAATCGGCGATCATCAGGTTTTTGAGATTGAAGTCGTTATGGGTGATGGTCATTGGCGTTGATTCATACAGAAATGCAAGCTCTCCTGGCAAGATTTCCAACGCCCGTTCCAGAACGGTTACCTCACCCGCCTGCGTCAGACGAGGACAGATCGTACGCAGCGCATCAGGAAAATAACCCGCCGTAACGAGGTATTGATCGTATGCATGCGGGGGAATGGATCTGTTTTGCAGTCCAGCCGCGGCGGTGCGTCTCAACGAGGCAAGCATTCTCGTCGCGGAAAGAATATTTTCCTTTGTCGGACACTGTTCCACTGTATAGGCGCCCAAATCTTCCATGACCAACACATTGCCACGATCGTATCGATACCCAGCGACGATCTGCGGAACGCGAATAGCCAGCGGCAGAAGCAGATTTTCGTAGATGTCCGACTCCTTTCCCATCGAACCGCCGCCCCACTTGCAGATCAAAGTATCCCCAGACCGCAGCCTGACGCGCCATACTTCCGACAGAGCCCAACGACGAAGCGGCTCTGCATCTATGACTTCATTCAGAATCGGCAACTGATGCAGGAATTCCCGAAAACGCGACGGCAATCCAGGTTGCTCCATCACTCACCTCCTCCTCCATCCGTGAGCTATAGTTCGCAGAACCCGTTACGCAGGACAACTCAGTACATTTTTAGAACCTCCGACAGGTCGGAGGTTCATGTGTATGTTGGATAATAGTTTCACCAAGCGGCGCGTTCATACCTTTTGGTAGTGCCATCCTGCGACGGCCATTTTGCGCCGTACGTATGCGAGTTGATCGCGAAGCGGAACGCCCACCGGACAGTTGTCGTCGCAGGCCATCAGACCGATACAGCCAAAGACCCCGTCCTCGGTGCCCACCACGTCAAAATACTCCCGCTCTGTCCGTTTATCGCGCGGATCCACCATGAATCTGGCCACACGGTTCACACCCGCAGCCCCAATAAAATCCGATTTGATGTTTGCGGTGGCGCATCCCCCGATGCAGCATCCACACTCGATACAGCGTTCCGCTTCGTAAATTTTTAGCGCCAATTCGTTGTCCATCCGTACTTCCGGCGCATCGGGAACAAACGTTTCGTCCGTGTGAATCCAGGACTCCGTACGCAGTGACATGTCGCGAAACCAGACACCGGTGTCCACAGACAAATCTCCGAGCAGCTTGAACACGGGCAAAGGCAACAACGTGGTGACTGGCGGCAGGTCTTTGGTGAGAGTCTTGCAAGCGAGAGTCGGCTTTCCGTTCACCAGCATTCCGCAAGATCCACATATCGAAGCGCGGCATACAAAATCAAAACGAAGCGTGGGATCCTGTTCCTCGCGCAGCTTGTTAAGGACAACAAACAGTGACATTCCTGGTTCCTCAGTCAAATGGAAATCCTGGAGATGCGGTTTCTTCTCCGGTTCATCAGGATTATAGCGCATGATACGAAACGTCAATTCGCGTACTGCCATCAGAAATAACCCCCGTCCTTACGATTTTGCCGAATTCGCGCCGCGAGACGCTTCCCCATACCCTCTGTCGCCGGGCGGAGATTCCGTTATCTTGACAGGTTCATAGCGCAATTCAGGTTCATCGGCTCCTTCAGGCCAGTAAGCGAGTGTACGATTCAACCAATTCGCATCATCCCTTTTTGGAAAGTCTTCCCTGTAATGGCTGCCCCGGCTTTCCTGTCGGGCTAACGCGCCCTTCGCAATGCAGTACGCCACTCGAACCATACCGGGCAGGCGCAAAGCCGCATCCATTTCCGGATCGCCGCCGCGACCACCGCCGCGAAGGCCAATGTGCTTGGTGCGCTCATGCAGATCGCGCAGTTGATCGACAGCCGCCTGCAGCGACTCTCCCGACCGAAAGATACCAACATGCTGACTGAGTATCTGCTCCATCTCGTGACGCAGGTCAAACACGTATTCTGTTCCGTCCCGATTCTCACGCAATCGCGCCACTCGATCCGCCTGTTTGTTGAGGTGTTCCTCCACCAGCGACGACTTCACATCCAGCGACGCCTCGGCAGTAAACTTTGCGATCTTTTCTCCGATGATCCTCCCGGCAACAACCGTCTCGGCGAGTGAGTTTCCTCCCAGTCGATTGAATCCATGAAGATCCCAGCACGCCGCTTCACCCAATGCAAAGAGATTTTTCAGCCCGTATGCCTGCCCGTCGATATTGGTGCGCACACCGCCCATACCATAGTGTTGCGTTGGTCTGATCGGGATGAGATCCGTGACTGGATCGATACCGCGGAAGTTTTTGCAGATGGTCGCAATCTCTCGCAGGTTCGTGTTGATATGCTCAGCACCCAGATGACGGATATCGAGCCAGACGTGATCCCCGTATGGACTCTCCACACCGTAGCCGGCCCGAATGTGTTGCATGATGCGCCGCGACACAACGTCCCGTGAGGCCAACTCCTTTTTCGCGGGTTCGTAGTCCGGCATGAACCGATGCAGATTCTTGTCAAGCAGATAGCCGCCGTCTCCACGCGCGCCCTCGGTGATCAGAATCCACGACGGAACCAGACCGGTCGGGTGGAATTGGACGGCTTCCATGTTGCCAAGCGGTACAACGCCCGTGTCCAGAGCCAGTCCCAGACCGCTGCCTTCATTGATGATGGCGTTTGTCGACGCTCCATATAACCGTCCATAGCCGCCAGTTGCGATGACTGTCGTCTTGGCCGTGTACGCACGCAGTTCTCCAGTTCGAAGACAACGTACAATCGCACCGTAACAGCGCTCTCCGTCCTGGATCAGACTGAGGGCCTCAACGCGGTCATGAACCGTAATGCCAAGGCGCAAGACCATACTGTCCAGCGTATACAGCAAGGTGTGACCGGCTCCATCAGATGTATAGCATGTCCGCCATTTGGCGGTCCCGCCGAAGTTGCGCGCCGTGATCAAACCAGCGTTTTCGGGATCCTCATGAATGACCTTGCCGTCGTATACGTGATCTGCTGTCGTGACGCGCGTCCACGGCACGCCCCAATGGGCCATCTCCCGCACCGCAATCGGAGCGGTTTCAACGAACAGGCGGGCGACATCCTGGTCACAACCCCAGTCGGAACCCTTTACGGTATCGTTAAAATGAACATCAGGGCTGTCGCCTTTGCCCATGGCGCTGTTGCCAAGCGCCGCCTGCATACCGCCCTGCGCCGCAGAACTGTGCGACCGCCGCGGCGGCACAAGGCTGAGCAGGATCACATTATGTCCCTGAGTCGCCGCCTCTACTGCAGCCCGTTCTCCTGCAAGACCGGCCCCAATGACCAGCACATCGGTCACAAAAGTGTCGTAGTGGCTCATGCGAGTACCCCCATTGTAAAGAAAATCCATAACACCGCTGCGCCAATGCCGACGGTCAGCACGCTGATCACGCCGAGGACCCAGTGCAGTTTATGCCTCTTGACCCATCCCCACTTGACAAAGATACGATACAACCCGACGCTGGCATGATATTCCGCCAACAGCAGCAATACCGCGTAGAATATCAGAAACCCATGTTTGATGCGCCCTGCGCTGTATATCACGTCGATCCCGCCATAGGTCACCACGGCGACGTGGATAATCACGAGGACGAGCATGGCGCCGCCGGTAATAGACTGAAACAGCCAGGACCAAGTATCGACGTGATGAATCAACTTGGCGTGCTTCCAAACGATTTTCTGCTCTGCCCACCGACTTGGAATGCGCCGGAGGACCGCTCCGACATGGGCGCCGCCAACGAGGAGCAGAAAAACGATCGCAACGGGCACGAGGTAATGCGTTTCCATAAAGTAAGCCAGACCGTTGAAGGCGTTCGATCCAAGTAAAATCGAACCTACAAACAGCATATGAGTCCACAAAAAAAGAACTAAAAGCAGGCCGCTCACCATCTGAACCATCTC
>JAJYTO010000101.1 GCA_021793015.1 Bacillota bacterium | reverse complement strand
TCTGGAAATCGCGCTTGCGCAAGCCGAGCGGCTGAAGCGGATGAACGCCCAAGTCGAGGATCTGAAGCAATCCTTGGCGAATCGAAAACTGGTGGAAAGCGCCAAGGGATTGTTGATGGAACGATATCGGCTAAACGAAAGAACGGCGTATGGGAAGATGAGGAGTTTTTGCATGGAAAGGCGCGTGACCCTGGAAGAACTGGCGCGCACAATCATTCAGCTTGAATCGTTTCCGGAATGAACAGGTGAATAGACAGGGCAATGGCGCCCATGGACTGAGCCGATCAGTTTATGGGCGTTTTTCCGTTGCGAATCATGGGAAGGAGTGACAGACATGGCGTTGCTGACGAATCTGGAGGAATTGAACGCCTGCTACATTGACGGGAGATTCATGCCGCCCGTCAATGCAGCGGGAGCAATCGAAGTGTGGAACCCGGCTACCGGAGAGCTTGTGGGGCGCGTGCCAAACGGCGGCGCCGCCGAGGCGGGGGCCGCCGTCGCTGCGGCCCAGGCCGCCTTTCCCGCCTGGGCCCGGACGCTTCCGGCGGACCGCGCCGTGATTCTCAAGCGGTGGGCGCAATTGATGCTGGAGCATGCCGAGGAGCTTGCGCGCATTCTGGTCGCTGAACAGGGAAAGCCGTTCGCAGAAGCCTATGAAGAGGCGGAGGGATCAGCCCTGTTTACCGAGTGGTACGCGGAAGAAGGCAAGCGGGCATACGGAGAAACCGTTCCTCCTTCGGCGGCCGACAAGCGCATTCTGGTGATCCGCCAGCCTGTCGGTGTGGCGGCGCTGATTACGCCGTGGAATTATCCGGCCACAATGGTTGCGCGCAAAGCGGCGCCTGCCCTGGCGGCGGGGTGCGCCATCGTTATCAAGCCATCCAGCCAGACCCCGCTGACTGCGGTCGCCTTGGCGCGGCTGGCGCATGAGGCGGGTTTCCCCGCCGGAGTGGTCAACCTGGTGACAGGCAGGGCAAGTGACATCGGCGGGGAATTCATGGCCAATCCCTTTGTCAAGAAGGTGTCCTTCACCGGTTCGACGGAGGTCGGGAAACAGTTGATCCGCGCTTCCGCAGACCAGGTCAAACGACTGTCTCTTGAACTGGGCGGGAATGCGCCGTTCATCGTCTTTCCCGACGCGGATCTCGATCTGGCCGTAGACGCGGCTGTGGGCAACAAGTTCGAAAACTGCGGGCAAATGTGCAATGGGATCAATGTCATTTACGCACATAAAGAGATTATGGCGGCATTCACGGACAGATTGACGGACCGTGTCAGTCAGCTCAAGGTCGGGTCTGGCCACGACCCGGACGTGAAGCTTGGCCCGGTGATCGATATGCGGAGTCTCGACAATGTACACGCGCTCGTGACGGACGCGGTCGAACACGGAGCCCGTGTGCTGACGGGCGGCCATCGACTCACTGGCGGTGCGTACGGCGCGGGCTCTTTCTATGCGCCGACCGTGCTGGCGGATGTCGAACAGGACATGAAACTGGCCAATGAGGAGATCTTTGGCCCGGTTGCGCCGCTCATCCCGTTTTCCGACGAGGATGAGGTGCTGTCTCGCGTCAACGCGACGCCATACGGGTTGGCAGCCTACGTGTTCACGCGCGATGTGCGGCGGGTGTTTGAAGTGTCCGAACGGCTGGAGGTCGGCATGGTGGCCGTCAACAGCGCCTCGCTCAGCGTGCCCCAGGCGCCGTTCGGCGGCGTCAAGCAGAGCGGCAGCGGCCGGGAGGGGGGCCACTTTGGACTCGAAGAGTTCATGAACATCAAATATATTTCGATCACACTGTGATGCTCGCGACAGGGAGGGAGAGTTTGCCGGCATGGAAACAAAGCGGGAACAGGGTGTCATCACTTTGACAGAATTGAAGGAGATGGTGGAAAAGGGGGACATCGAGACCGTCATCGTTGCTTTCTGCGATATGCAAGGCCGCTTGGTCGGGAAGCGGTTGACGGGCCGCTATTTTCTGGAGCATGCGAACGAAGGCGGAGCCCACTTCTGCGTCTATCTGCTTGCCACAGACATGGCCATGAATACACCGTCCGGATTTCCTTCGCTCGGGTGGGAACAGGGATACGGCGACTGGGTTGCGAAACCGGACTTGCGGACGCTGCGGATAATCCCGTGGCACGAGAAGACCGCGCTTGTTCTCTCCGACGCGGTCGATCATCAGGGCGAACTGGTTGAGGTGGCCCCCCGGTCTGTCCTGAAGCGCCAGCTGGCGCGCGCGCAGAGTCTTGGCTTCACTCTGAACATGGCCTCTGAACTGGAGTTCTATCTCTTGCGGGAGACATACGAGACCGCGTACGCCAAGAATTATGCGGACCTGTCGCTGGCCGGCCACTACAACGAGGACTATCATCTCCTGCAGGGAGCGCGCAACGAACCGCTGTACCGGCAATTTCGCGCGCATCTGAACGGAGCCGGCGTGCCGATTGAGGGAACGAAGGGGGAGGCGGGCGTCGGGCAACACGAGATCAACGTGTACCACGCCGACGCGCTGGAGGCTGCGGACCGTCACGTCCTGCTCAAACAGGGAGTGAAGGAGATCTCCATGCAAAATGGGTACGCCGTCACGTTTATGGCGAAACCGGATCACACCTGGACGGGTTCCAGCAGTCATTTCCACGTCAGTCTCTGGGATACAGACAATCAGCGCAATGTGTTCGACGATCCGGCTGGCCGGCAATACGGAATGTCCGCGGCGATGGATCATTTTGTGGCTGGCCTTGTGTTGCATGCGCGCGAGTTGTCCCTCTTTTTTGCGCCGTATGTGAACTCATACAAACGCTACGCCAAGGCGAGTTGGGCGCCGACGCATGTTGCCTGGGGAGCGGACAATCGCACCTGCAGCCTGCGCGTCGTTGGCAAGGGTGTAAGCAAACGCGTCGAGAACCGCTTGCCGGGAGCCGACGTCAATCCGTATCTGGCCGCCGCAGCCATGATCGCCGCTGGCCTTGACGGCATAGAGCGGCAGCTTCCGCTGCCGCAGGAATGGAGGGGTAACGCGTACGCCGCCGACGATATCGACAGGCTTTCGCAGTCACCCGCCAGAGCTGCGCAGCCGCTTGACAGCCTTCCGCAGTCACTCCACGAAGCGATCCGTGCGTTCGAGCAGAGTGATTGGGCTTGCGAGGCATTCGGGGGGACTGTGCATGCGCACTATTTGAATGCGGCCAGGGTGGAGCAGCGCGCCTACGATCAAGTCGTCACCGACTGGGAAAGGAACCGCTATTTTGAACAGGCATAACGCACCATCGCGTAAACGGTTGAACCGCCATGTTTGAGCAGGGATAACATGGCACATGAGCCCTGTGGATCGGGCAATCTCCACTGGACGCTCGATATGGGAACAGGCGCAACGCGGTATCGTGTGGACCGGTCTCTTGAACGCCTGCGAACATGCGGATACCATGCGGTCGCGCCGTCAGTCAGGCGGCGGGAGGGAATGATTTGCAGACAAGAGGTCAGGAGGATGGGCGCATGAGATTGCAAGACAAGGTGTGTGTCATCACCGGGGCGGGCGGCGGCATGGGATTGAAGGCCGCAGAAATGTTCGCCATGGAGGGCGCGGCGGTCGCCATCTTTGAGTTGAACGAACGGGCCGGGGCGGACGCGGCGGCCATGATCCGCGGGCAGGGTGGAGAGGCGGAGTTTTTCGCCTGTGATGTGGCCCAGGAGGAGAGCGTGCAACGGGCGGTCATGGCGGCCCATGAAAGATTCGGACGCATCGACGTGCTGTACAATAACGCCGGGATCATGCCGGAGAGCGACCACTCCGTGATCGACACGCCGGTGGAGGTCTGGGACATGGTGATGGGAATCAATCTCCGCAGCATGTTTCTCACCTGCAAACATGTGATTCCACACATGATCGAGCAGGGCAATGGATCGATCATCAACATTGCCTCGTTCGTGGCGCTGGTCGGCTGCAGCGTCCCGCAGGACGCATACACCGCTTCGAAGGGAGCCGCTATCTCCCTGACCAAATCGTTGGCCATTCAGTTCAGGCCTCAGGGCATTCGTTCCAATGCCATCTGTCCGGGGCCGATTGAGACGCCGCTCATGACAGAGTGGCTGTTAAAAGACGAGAAAGCCCGTCAGATTCGACTGGGCAGGCAGCCCAGCGGTCGCTTCGGCCGACCGGAGGATATCGTGAATTGCGCGCTGTATCTCGCTTCGGACGAATCCGACTGGACAAACGGCGCGGTGCTCGTGGTGGACGGCGGCATCACGAGCAACTATTTTTAGTTCGCAGGTTGCGCGTCTGCCGAGGGTTAGAAGTCAATCAGCGCGTTGGACGTCCGCTGAGGGTGAGAAGTCAGTCCGCATGATTGGCGTCTGCAGAGGGTGAGAAGTCAGTCCGCATGATGCACGTCCGCAGAGGGTGAAAAGATGCAACGGATTCGCGAACTGGCCCAACAGAAAATCGATCTGGACGAGGCGGACATCGAGGAACTTGTGAAAACTGCGGGGCAGTTGCAGGTTATGGCCGATTTGTCAGGTTCCGACGTATTCATTGACTGTCTCTGCAAAGGACGGCCCGATCAGGCCGTCGTGGTCGCGCAGGCCAAACCGAAGACGGCGCGCAGCCTGTACTCCGAGTTCATCGTCGGCCAACTGATCCTGCGCGACAATGAACCCGGCGTCTTTTACAGCTTCTCGACCGGAGAATATGTGACCGTCACACGGGCCATCACCAATGAGGTCGTCACCATCGAACAAAAGATTCTGCCAATCATGGGCGTCCATGGGATGATCGGCGTTGTGATCATGGAACAAGACATCTCGATGCAGGTTATTCGCGAACGTACGGTCGAGCTGTTCCAGCAAACGGCGGAGGAATTGGGCGAGACGCTGTGGGAAGTCGCCGTCGCCGAAACGAATCTGTCTTCCCTTATTCACGAGGGCGTCATCCTCAGCAATTCGGAGTTTCTGTTTACCTATATCAATCCGACGGCGCGGATGTGGTTCGAGAGGTTGCATCTACTCATTCCGCCAATCGGCACCGCGCTGTCGTCGTTTCACTCCGGCGTTCTTGCCCAGTTGGCGGCGAAAGCCTACGAGAGGGGGGTGGAAGCGCAGGAGTTTACATTCGGCGACAACGTCGTGCTGATCAAGGCGATATCCATTCGCAGGGCGGAGCAATTCAAGGGCGTATTGCTTCTGCTCTCCGATATTACGGAACTGCGCCTCAAGGAAAAGCAGTTGATGATCAAGTCGGCCGTCATCAAAGAGATTCACCATCGCGTCAAGAACAATTTGCAGACGATCAGCAGTCTGCTCCGGCTGCAGATGCGCCGCACGAAGTCGGAAGAGATTCGCCGCTCATTTCAGGACAGCATCAATCGCATACGAACCATCGCGTTGGTCCATGAAACTCTCTCCTACGGGAGCATCGACGAAGTGGAACTGCGCGGCATGATGGAGCGCATCGTCGCGATGCTGGTGCAGACCGTGGCGAGCCCGGAGAAGGACATCGGGTTTCGCATTGTCGGGGAACCGACCATTCTGCCATCGGCCAAAGCCACTTCCGTGGCGCTGATCCTGAATGAACTGGTCCAGAATTGCCTGGATCACGCGTTTGCCGGCCGAACATCCGGATTCGTCGAAGTGTGCATTGAAACCATTGGCAACCTGTTGCGCATCTCCGTCAAGGATGACGGTTTGGGCTTTGACGTGACGGCGGCCTCCGAGGAAACCCTGGGTACGCGCATTGTGCGCATGCTCGTCAGCGACGACTTGGGCGGATATCTGACCTATGAGCGCCACGACGGCTCCACTGTCAGTTTCACGTTTCCGTATCCGCTGGAGGCGCCGGACGGATAGCTGTAGATGCGCCGCATGGACCACCGTGCGGCGTGCGGCAGGAGGGATGCGCCTGCGCAAGGAATAAACTGAAGGTTCAATATTTCAAGATATCAAGTGGAGGAGTTGAACCAATGTCGAGGTTAAAGAATCAGGAAATTCTGGATCGGGATGCGGCGTTGCTTCGGAAGATGGGCTACCGACAAGAATTGGCCCGCGCCATGAGCGGATTTTCCAACTTTGCCATATCGTTTACCATCATCTCTGTGCTGAGCGGTTGTCTGACGCTGTTCGGGTTTGGCCTTACTGCGTCCGGCACAACCGCAGCCTCCATCGGCTGGCCGATCGTCAGCATCCTGGTCATGTCGGTGGCGCTGGCCATGGCCGAAATATCCTCGTCTTTTCCGACGGCGGGCGGCCTGTACTATTGGGCGAGCAAGCTCGGCGGACCCGGTTGGGGCTGGTTTACGGCCTGGTTCAACCTGATAGGGCAGATCGCCGTCACCGCAGGCATCGTCTATGGCAACGCCATTTTTGTGGATGCGCTTTTGAATCAGTTCATCCCCGCATTTCCATCGGCGGGGGAGGCGGGAATCGTGGCTACGCTCGTCATCTATGCCGTCCTTCTGGTTATCCAGTTGCTGCTGAATCTTCTCGGCGTGAATGTCGTGTCGTTGCTGAACACCATCAGCGCCTGGTGGCATCTGGTCGGCGTGGCCGTCATCGTCGGCGCGCTTCTGATTTTCGCTCCGCTCCATCCGCATCCATTGCAATTCGCGTTCATGACCGGGCATTCGCAGACCGGATTTCCGGACTGGTACGGCTTTCTCATCGGTCTCCTCTTGGCACAGTATACGTTCACCGGGTTTGACGCGTCTGCGCACGTGTCGGAAGAAACGGTCGACGCAGAGCGCGCCGCGCCGCGCGGCATCATCATGTCAGTGGCGATTTCCGCCATTGCCGGGTACGTGCTTCTGATGGGGCTTGTCGTGGCGATTCCCGATCTGGGGAACACGATGGGCGCCAGCAATCCCGTATTGTATATTTTGACCACAAGGTTGGGTGCATCTGTCGGCACCGCTCTGTTCATCATCGCCGTGGTCGCGCAGTTCTTCTGCGGGACGGCGTCGATCACGTCCAATTCACGCATGATCTATGCGTTTGCACGAGACAAAGGCATGCCTTTTTCTGATGTCTGGCACAAGATCAACAAGGAGACGCACGTGCCCAAAAACGCCATTCTGTTGGCGGTCATCCTGGCCTTTATCCTCGCGCTTCCTGCACTGTGGAGCACGGTGATCTACGCCGCGGTAACATCGATCTCCACGATCGGATTGTTTGTTGCCTATGCGATCCCGGTATTCCTGCGCAGACTTCATCCTGAACGTTTTACGCCCGGCGTGTTCCGCCTCGGCAGGTGGAGCGCGTTCATTGGATGGTTTGCCGTGGTATGGGTGGTGTTCATCTGCATCCTGTTCATGTTGCCGACGATGCGTCCGATCACTGCAAGCAATTTTAACTTCACCCCGCTCGTGCTGCTCATCGTCTTTGTGCTGTTGGTTCCCTGGTACCTGCTCAGTGTCAGACATTGGTTTAAAGGGCCGATCTCCGAATTCGCGCCATCGGATGCTCCGCACGCGACGCCGATTCATCGCGGCGGGACGCTCCCTGCGGACAATTAGACTCGCGGGGACTGTTGCGGCGCTGGCGTCGTGATGAATATGTCAGTGTCAATCACTGTAACGATGTCATGTGTCAGACAAGCATATTGCAAGAGAAGGGAGTCGTTCTTTCATGTTCGATTTCTCATTGAGCCAGGAACAGGCGGATCTCCAAACATTGGCGCGCAAATTCACGAAGGCGGAGATTTTGCCGCACATTCAGCAGTGGGACGAAGGTCGCCACTTTGAGCGAAGTGTCATCGACAAGCTGGCCGATTTGGGCCTGATGGGGGTCTGCATCCCCGAAGAATACGGCGGCGCAGGAATGGATTACAATTCGCTCGCCATTGTCTGCGAGGAACTTGAATACGGGGACACCGCCTACCGTACGGCGGTTTCCGTGCACACGGGCCTGAACAGCATGACGCTGCTGCAGTGGGGAACGGAAGAGCAGAAACAGAAATACCTCGCGCCGCAAGCGCAAGGAAGGAAGCTGGGGGCTTTTGCCCTGACCGAGCCCGACGCGGGGTCCGACGCGGGATCGCTTCGCACGCGGGCCGTCCGGGATGGAGACGGCTACATCCTGAACGGCTCGAAGATATGGATCTCCATGTGCGATTATGCGGACAACTTCCTCGTCTTTGCGACGGTGAATCCGGAGAAGAAGCATCTTGGGATCACCGCGTTTATCGTTGAGCGCGCATTCCCGGGTGTCGCAACGCGGCCCATTAAAGGCAAGCTGGGGATTCATGCGGGCAATACGGGCGAAGTCATTTTGACGGATGTGCGGGTGCCCGTCGGGAATCGACTCGGCGAAGAAGGGGAAGGGTTCAAAATTGCCATGTCCGCGTTGGACAACGGCCGATTCACCGTGGCCGCAGGCGCCGTGGGCTTGACCAGGGCTTCGCTTGACGCATCGGTCAAGTACGCGCGTGAACGCAAAACGTTCGGCGTCGAGATTGGGCGTCATCAATTGGTTCAGCAGATGATCGCAAAAATGGAATCAGGCTATCAGACATCTCAGTTGCTCGTCTACCGCGCCGGTTGGATGAAAAATCAGGGCGTCCGCAACACGCGGGAGACTTCCCTCGCCAAATGGGTCGCCTGCGACGCCGCGTTTCAAAGCGCGGCCGACGCCATTCAGATTCACGGCGCCTACGGTTATTCCAATGAATACCCGGTGGAGCGATTCATGCGCAATGCGAAGGCCTTGGTGATCTATGAAGGAACGCGGGAAATACACACCTTGATGCAGGCGGATTACGTGTTGGGATATCGACAGGATAAGCCGCTGAACCGGATGTTGCCAGCGTGGGAACAGAGCGACTGATCTCTGTGCGCTTGCTGCGGCACGGACTTGGGGCGCCTCGCGCGCAGGGTGGGCGCCCGACCAGGCATGTGGGATCAGCGACCAGGCCTGTGGGATCAGCGACCAGGACTGCGAGATAGAGATCGCGTCCCAATGGTGAGAAGTCATTCGCAGCGCGGCGATGCCCAGAGTGCGTCAGAGCAGATTCTCCTGAATCTTATGATTCCTGTCTGGAATTCGCTATAATAAAATTGATATAACTACAATTCACACGACGAGGAGGCGAACGCCATGGAGAGTGACAGTTGGAAATCTGTCGCGCAATCGAGCGACGCTATGAAAATGATGGCGGAAGGGCTGCGCCGGTCGAGTGAAACCAACGATGCGACGGAATCCCCAATCTTTAAGGAAGTGATACGTCACCTGGGAGAGTCGAGGACAGTCCTCGACATTGGTGCCGGCGTGGGCCGTTTCACAGGTCCTCTCGCCAGCGCGGGCTGCGACGTCACTGCCATTGAGCCGGCCGATGAGATGCAATCCCCTCTTGTCGATACGCTGACTCGTTATAACGTTCGGGACAAGGTGAGAGTCGTGCAGAGCCCCTGGCCTGCACAGGAATCATTTCAGGCGGAAGTGTCTCTGGCGGCCTTCGTGATCCAATTTGCCGATGACCCTGTGGAATTTGCGCGCACCATGGAAAATGCGGCCACCCGCCGCTGCATCCTGGCGGTGCACGTCGATCCCATGATGGCTTTTTTGCAGGATCTGTGGCCTCTGTTTCATCCTGGACAGGCAGCGCCAAAAATGCGCGTGTTTGCCGATATTTATCCTCAATTGCTTGCGGTCGGCATCGTGGCCGATGTCCGGGTATTCTCCGAGCAACATGGTCCCCGCTTTGCAGATCCCAAGGCAGCGGTGGACATGCTGGCCGTACGACTGGGCATCCGCGATGACGCGGCGGCCGTCGCGCGTTTGCGCGACATACTGCAGACGCGGTCGCAAGACATGGTGCAAACAGATCCGAGACGGGCGGCCGTCATCTCCTGGCAGCCGCGCTGATCCCGCGCAGCCGCCGCTTCAGTGCGTGCATGCGCTTATCCGTTACAGCCGCAACGCGGACATCCATATTCTTGCAAACGCGAATCCTTTGCCTCTATACTCGCAACATGACGATTGTAGGGGGTTGTTCATTTTGAACAAAAGGGTTGCGGAACCGTACAAGATCAAGTCGGTGGAGACACTGAAGATGCTTTCCCGCGAAGAGAGGGAGCGGGCCCTGATCCTCGGCGGATATAACACTTTCTTGCTCAGATCCGAGGATGTCTACATTGATCTGCTCACGGACAGCGGCACATCGGCCATGAGCGATCTCCAATGGGCGGCGTTGATGCGCGGTGACGAGGCGTATGCGGGAAGCAAGAGCTGGTTCAGTCTGGAATCGGCGGTAAGGGAAGTGTATGGGTATCGCTTTGTCATACCCACGCACCAGGGACGGGGCGCTGAAAACCTGTTGTCCCAGTTGAAGATTCACCAGGGCGATTTTGTCCCGGGGAATATGTACTTTACCACCACGAGGGCTCACCAAGAGCTGAACGGCGCAACGTTTGTCGATGTCATTATCGATGAGGCGCATGATCCGTCCCATGAACATCCATTCAAGGGAAATGTGGATTTGGGCAAGCTGGAGAGTCTGATTCAACGCGTGGGGCCAGATAAAATCCCGTACGTCAGCCTTGCGGTCACCGTGAATCTGGCAGGCGGCCAGCCGGTCAGCATGAAAAATATGAGAGACACGTACGAGTTATGCCATGGTCACGGAATTTCGGTGATGTTTGACGCAACGCGTTGTGTGGAAAATGCCTATTTCATCAAAGAGCGGGAGAGCGGCTACGCGGATAAGCCGGTGAAGGACATTTTAAAAGAAATGCTGTCCTATTCAGACGGCTGCACCATGAGCGGGAAAAAGGATTGTCTTGTCAATATCGGCGGATTTCTGGCGATGAATGACGAGGATCTTTATACGCGCGCCCGCGAACTGGTGGTGCTTTACGAGGGAATGCCCTCCTATGGCGGCATGGCCGGACGGGACATGGAGGCCATGGCTCAGGGGATTCACGAAGCCGTGGATGACAACTACATCAGGCATCGCATCCTGCAGGTGCGCTATCTGGGTCAACAGATCATCGACGCGGGCGTTCCTGTCGTACGCCCCATCGGCGGCCATGCGGTATTTCTCGACGCCAGACAGTTTCTTCCCCATCTGCGGCAGGATGAATTTCCGGCGCAGGCTTTGGCCGCCGCCCTGTACCTCGACTCGGGAGTGCGCTCCATGGAGCGCGGCATTGTATCCGCAGGGCGCAATAAGGTCACAGGGGAACATAACAGACCGAAGTTGGAGTTGGTGCGCTTGACGATTCCAAGAAGGGTGTATACGGACAACCATATGGACGTGGTTGCGGATTCTGTGATATCGCTGTATGAGAAGCGGGCGACGGTGTCCGGGCTGAGGATGGTCTATGAACCTCCTACGCTGCGTTTCTTCAACGCCCGGTTTACACCGTTGTCATCAGGCGGCGAGTAATTCGCCTCCATCAGACGGTGCGGGAGAGAAGATTGAGCGAAGAAAAGCCCCTTTGGACGAGGGGCTTTTCGATTACGGAGGAACGCCTGCCAAGGAGGAGGGGGTTTCTGCCAACAAGTGCCGGTCGGAGTCATATATTGCGCCCCTGCTCAAACAGCGCTTCGCACAACTCGCGACGGGCGCAATATATGACTCCTCCCTGATCATGCCTTGCGCCTGCGAAGAACACTGCCAGCGCCTGAGTGTCTATCTCTGAGAGGGGGGATTTTCCGTGCGATGAAGTCTCACGGGATAAAGTGGCTTTGGGCGGGCTGCTCGGCAGGTAGCGATTGCGCGCTTGCCATGTCGATATGCTGCGGAATTCCCTTGACAAACTCCCGGAATGCGCTGGTGATAAACAGATCGGCCCGGCGAATGAAAACAGTCTGAACAGACCCGTAAGGATCGGGCAGCGCGTGAGTGTGCAGAATCCCCTGTGCTTCGAGTTTGACAGTGACCGATTTTGGCAGCAGGGAGATGCCAAGACCGGCGCTCACACCGCTGACGATGGCCTCGAGAGTACCGAACTCCATGATCTTCGGAAACAGAATCCCTTCACTGTGCACCCATTGTTCCAATCGGCTTCGATAGGAGCACCCAGGATGAAACGCCAACAGGGGTTTCGTCCCAAGCGTATGCATGTCGAGCGCCGTGGGCTCAGACACAAGCATGAGTTCTTCGGGAAATGACGTCTCCCGGTACAGATCGGGGTGGTCGATGGGTCCGCTTACGAACGCGCCGTCCGCCTTATAGCGCAGCACCTGCTCGACGAGGTACTCAGTCGGACCGGTCACCAGTGATACGTCGACCTCGGGATACGCGCGATGGTAGGCGGCAAGGAGCCGAGGCAGCCGGACTGCCGCCGTCGTTTCGAGCGATCCGATCGTAAGAGCGCCTTTTGGAATGGGGGAATCCTGTACAGCCAATCTGGTCTCCTGCAACAGATGGCGGACTCGCTGCGCATAGCCAAAGAGTGTCTTTCCGGCTGCAGTCATTGTCATGCCGCGACTGTGACGGTGGAACAGGGGGGTATGGAGGTCGGATTCCAACTGCTGTACGCGCGCGGTCACGTTTGACTGCACGTAACCCAAACGGCTGGCTGCTTTCGTGATGGCGCCCTCTTCCGCGACGGCGAGAAAAATCATCAAATCATCACTGTTCATGGCAAATCCCTCTCATTCACTCACAGCGATATCATATATCATGAATCATTATTTTTCATGAAGTCAAACTCATAGTACACTGGCGGTGGGAATGCCGCAACCTGCGGCAGGCGGCAATCCGCCATCCATGATCCGTCTCGGCCTGGCATGGATGATCGCTTCTTCAGGGGAGATTTTGGACATCAACAACGCCCAGAGTTCCAGCGGTGACAGCGGAGAAATGAGGGTTACTGTGAATCGATTTGTGTACGGATTTCTCGTAATCATGGCGACTGCGCTCATGGGTTCATCGTTCGCCATCGGCAAGATCGGGATGGAGTATGTGTCGCCGCTGTTGCTCGTGGGACTTCGCTTCACACTCGCGGGAACCGCGCTGGCGCTCCTCATCTGGCGTCGTCGCTTGCCGCGCAAGGTCAGCGACTGGCTGCGCATCACGACCATAGGACTGCTTCAGACCACCGGTGTGATGGGCAGTATCTTTCTCAGCATGCGAACCATCACCGCCAGCGAATCGTCGATTCTCACGTTTGTCAACCCATTGTTCGTGATTGTTTTTGGCACAGCATTTCTGGGAATGAGATATCGATCTGTACAATGGATCGGCGTAATCATCGGGTTTCTTGGCGTATTTCTCGCCC
>JAJYTO010000100.1 GCA_021793015.1 Bacillota bacterium | reverse complement strand
AGGTGTTTGCGGAAGCTAAGGGTATCGGCATGCATGTGGCTATTCAGGGTGACGAGGAGGCGTCTGGGCAAACTGCGCATGCAGCGCCGGATTTGCACCGGGAGGAGGACGGCGGACGCGAGGGCGGCGCTGAGGTTGCCATCTCTGTGTGGGGTGATTCCGAAAGGCTTCATCAACTGTGCGTCATTTTGATCAACAATGCGATTCAATATACGCAGGAAGGCGACATTCGCATCTGCCTGACGCGGATGCGGCAATCAGCCGTGCGTCTTGAAGTGGAGGACACAGGGATGGGCATTGAGCCGAACGACTTGCCGCGCATCTTCGACCGCTTTTATCGCGCCGAGAAATCGCGCAGTCGCGGGGGAACGGGAACGGGAGCAGGACTCGGGCTCGCCATCGCGAAATGGATTGTCGAAAGCCATCATGGACGACTTGAGGTGGACAGCAAGGTGGGGCGGGGTACTGTATTTCGAGTAATCCTGCCGGCAGATCGCAAACGCGACGCCTGACCAAACGAGGGGAGGAACTGTGTGATGCAATACGATGCCTGGCATTATCCCTACGCGTCTCGCCGTACAACCGTGTTTGCAACGCGCGGCATGGTCGCAACGGGACAACCGTTGGCGGCGCAGGCCGGCTTGCAGATTCTGCAGCAGGGAGGCAACGCGGTCGATGCAGCGATCGCCGCCGCAGCCTGTCTGACGGTGGTCGAACCGACCGCCAACGGCATTGGGGGCGATCTTTTCGCGATCGTCCATAAGGACGGCGGCCTGTTTGGACTGAACGCCAGCGGGCCCGCCCCAGGGCTCATGTCCGCAGAGGCTGTCCGCAAGGCGGGTTACGACGCGCTGCCGCGCTTTGGCGTGCAGCCAGTCACAGTGCCCGGCGCCCCTGCCGGGTGGGCCGCGCTTTCCAGTCGCTTTGGCCGCTTGCCATTGACAGCCGTCCTTGCGCCGGCCGTCGCCTACGCGGATGAGGGATATCCACTGTCGCCCGTGCTCGCAAAGTCGTGGGCGCGCGCCTATGACGTGTATGCAAAACAACTCAAAGGGCCGGAATATGCAGCCTGGTTTGCGACATTCGCGCCGCAAGGACGGGCGCCGCAGCCCGGTGAGCTGTGGCGTTCGCCGCATCACGCCGCCACTTTGCGCGCGATCGCAGAGACTGGCGCGCTGTCTTTTTATCAGGGAGAACTGGCCGAGCGCATGGAACAATGCTTCAAAGAGTTCGGCGGCTATCTGCGAGCGTCCGATCTGGCGGCGTACAGGCCGGAATGGGTGAATCCGATCAGCGCTTCGTACCGTGGCTACGACATCTGGGAACTTCCGCCCAATGGACAGGGATTGGTCGCGCTGATGGCGCTGAACATGCTGAAGGATGATGAGTTTACCGTCAAGGAGTCGCCTGTCGCTTACCATCGCCAAATCGAAGCCGTCAAACTGGCATTTGCGGATGCGCTTGAATTCATTACTGATCCGACCCGCATGACCGTTTCGGTTGAGACGCTGTTATCGCAGGCCTACGCACGGAGCAGACGGGAACTTATCAGCGATCGGGCCGGTGAGCCGACGGCGGGATCGCCTCCGCGGGGCGGGACCGTCTATTTGGCGACGGCGGATGCGGATGGTACGATGGTTTCGCTGATTCAGAGCAACTACATGGGATTCGGCTCCGGAATCGTGGTGCCGGGAACCGGCATCAGCATGCAGAATCGCGGTCATACATTCTCGCTCGACAGCTCAAGGGCCAACTATCTGGAGCCCGGCAAGCGCACGTATCACACCATTATTCCCGGATTCGTCACGCAAAACGGCCGAGCGATCGGTCCCTTCGGCGTAATGGGAGGATTCATGCAACCGCAAGGGCACGTGCAGGTGATCATGAACACCATCGACTTTCATCTGAATCCGCAGTCGGCTCTGGATGCTCCCCGATGGCAGTGGATGAAAGGCCGCATCGTGGAACTGGAGCGGACGGCGCCGGAGGATGTCGCGCTCGCGCTCAGGGAGCTTGGCCACGATGTGCGTCTGGCGCTGGACGGCAGTGGTTTTGGCCGTGGACAGATCATCTGGCGCGATGAATCGGGCGTGCTTGCGGGCGGGACGGAGGGGCGCACGGACGGTGCGATCGCGGCCTGGTAGGGCGTCGGCGCCATGGGGGCTGTGCCGGAAATATGGTGGTCCCTGCAGGTCGGAGTTATATATTGCGCCCCTGCTCAGACAGCGCTTCGCACAACTCGCGACGGGCGCAATATATAACTCCTTCCCGAGCGGGTCTTGCATTCGCGAAGAACACTGACGGCGCCTTTTTCATCCCGGTTGTGGGTGGTGCGCAGACGCGCTGTTTGCGATGGTCCGCAAACAGGCGGTTCGCCATACGATATACAAAAGCAATCACGGAACGGCGCGGCAGTCCAGCAGCGCGGCGGCGTCCGAAGGCGGGGTTGCGTATGGTGAGCGAACGGTTGAGGTCACAGGTACTGCAAGTTTTCAAGGTCGACATACGCGCGGGGAGAACTGTGAAATCGGGCGTCTATCATCTTGTGGATGAGCGCAACAGACAGTATTGTCTCAAGCGGATGGCGTATTCCAAGGAGCAGTTGCGGTGGACGGAGCGGGCGCTGGGGATCGTGAGGGAGCGTGGGTTCAAGCGCTTTTCGTGGGGCCCGTTGGCGCGGTTGCCGGGCGGCGAAACGTTTTATGTCCTGACCCCCTGGTTGACGGGAGAGTCGCCGTCACTATCTGACCGTGCGGCGCTCGCGGATTGCGCCGCTGCACTCGCAAAATTTCATCGCGCCGGGCGGACGCGCCGGATCGTGCAGGCAAGCGCGCGCCAGGAATTGGGGCGGTGGCCGACGTTCTTTCAGTCGGGACGGGAGATGCTCAAACGGGCGCTGGCGGGATCAGGTCCATTTTGGCACTCCAGAGGGCTTCGCTCCGCCTTGCTTCCCTATGAGGATGAATTGCTCGCACGGGTCGAAAAAGCGAGCCAACGCCTCGCGGCGGCGGACTATCCTTCGCTGGTTCTCGCGGCGCGCAAGACTGGGTCTCTGTGCCACGGCGACAGCGGACCAGGCAATTTTGTGATCACGAAAAGCGGTCCACATCTGATCGACTTTGAGACGCTGCGGATCGACCTGCCGGTCTACGATCTGTTTCGGATGGTCCGGCTGACAGGGAAGGGCACAGACTGGGATTTTCAGTTCACCGGGGCCATATTGGATGGATATCGGCGAATCTCTCCGCTTGGACGGGCGGATTGCGATCTGTTGGCGGGGTGGGTGCTGTTTCCGTATAAAGCGGTCAAGATACTGCGCCGTGCGGCGCGGACGCCTCTTCACGAGCACAGCGCGGCGGCGCTCAAGCTGGAATGCGTATTGCGGCAGGAAGCGCAGATCCATAAGTGGGCGACGGAACTGGATCATTATGCGCAAGGGCTGCGCTAGGCCCGCATGATAGAGATCGACTTCTTCCGGCCATCATCCGGATGAATAAGCGCCTGATGCCTTTGGTCGGGTGCAACGCCCGCTTGGGGAGGAGTCATATAAAGCGTGTCCGAAACCAACATGGCCTGACGGCCACCGCCAGCCAAGGCAGCTTCCCGGAAGCGGCGGGCAAGTTACCGTATAAAAAGGGGGTCGCGCACTGTTGATGCGGGAGTTCGACGATCATCTGGGCAGGAAGGTTCGCGTTGACTGGCCGCCTCAGCGGATCATTTCCCTTTGCCCATCCATAACGGAAACGCTGTATGCATTGGGGCTTTCTGAGCGCATTGTTGGCAGGACGCGCTTCTGTATCCATCCGCAACCGCACGTGAAGTCGGCGCAAAACGTTGGCGGCACCAAGCAGGTGGACTTCAATCGCATCGCGGCGCTGCGACCGGATCTCATCATCGCCGAGAAGGAAGAGAACACGCGCGACACGATTGCCGCGCTGGAGACGAGTTATCCGGTGTATGTGGCCGATGTGACCACCGCTTTGGAGGCGCTGCAAATGATCAGGAACCTCGGAGACTTGACAGACCGTACAGGGCGGGCGCAGGATCTCGCTCTGGCGATCGAGGCCAGGGTTCGCGAAATCACACCGGGCGCGATCCGCACGATGGCGTATCTGATTTGGCAGAGCCCGTTCATGGCCGCTGGCGGCGACACCTATTTGGATGACCTGCTTGCCCGTTTCGGATTTGTGAATGTGTTTGGCGGCCGCGATCAGCGTTATCCGGAAGTGCAGCTTGAGGAGTTGCAGTCGTTGAAACCGGCGGTCGTGTTTTTGTCTTCTGAACCATTTCCTTTTGGCGAGTCACACCGCGAAGCGTTGCAGGCAGTTCTGCCAGAGTCGCGGGTGCTGCTGATTGACGGGGAGATCGCCTGGTATGGATCGCGCATGGAGTGGGCTCTTCCCTATCTCAACGAAGCGGCGCGCGAATAGCCTGCGGTCAAAGCCGTCTTTGACCGGTTTCCGGAACCTCTGCACATGCCCTTTGCGACGGAGGTGGAGGAACTGGTGGACGGACGCGGCGCCTTGCATATTGTCTCGATGTCAGCTCCAACTGCGTGAATTGATATTTTCGCGACGCTGCGGTTGCCTGTTTCAGAGCGTTCCTGCAGAAACGGCATTCTGCAATGCGGGATAAAGGGCATGAAACCCAAGCTGACCGTGAATTTTCCTTGTGTCAATAATCTGGCGCCACGCCGGATTCAATTGACGGCTCAGCGCGTCTTCCGCGATTGGTTCCCCATACAAGTGCATTATTTCACGAATTGGCGTCGGTTCATCATCAGCCACATTGTAAATTTCGCCGTCCATTCCTGGTGTATCCAAGGCAAGTATAATGGCCTGAGCGACATCCGCATGATGGACAAGGTGAATCTGCTGATTGGGATTCCATTGCCGAAACCATTGCATGCCTTCTGACAAATGCGGATCGCCTTCCCCGTAAACGAATGCAAGCCGAAGAATGCGCAGGTCCAGCCTCCGGGTGCGGTGAAACTCAAGCAGCGCCTGTTCGGCGGCCGCCTTGCTTTCAGGATAGGGAGCCCCAGGCCGCGGAGGATCTGTTTCTTGAAAAACCTTACCGTTGCCTGGGCCATACACAAGATTGGTGCTGGAGAAAATAAACCTTTCAACGTTGCTGTCCAAGGCGGCGCGGGCCAGTGCAATTGTACCTTCCAGATTCACCTTGTGAACTTCCTCGGGAGTCGCACCCCGGAAAAAGGCTGCCAAATGGATCACAGCATCCATTTCATGGGCCGCTCGTACGAGTGATTCTTCATCCATTAAATCACCGACCGCAATTTCCGCACCCTGTTTCCGCAACGGCTGTGCGCTCTCCGCCTGTCGAACCAGAATGCGCACGGAATCACCGCGTTGCATGAGTCGTGGCGCGAGGCGACTTCCTATACGTCCGGTTGCACCTGTAACAAGAATCCTCATGGGAATCTCCTCTCGTGTTAAATCGCAGCTTTTATTTGGCAACTTCTATATTCTGATGTTACTATTACCAAGTGTGAATGCGTACGAACGTGAGAATGGACACCATGAATAAACGTCAATGATCGTCCGCGCCCGCAACTTCTTCCCTTTTTGCGTGCGACAAAAACCAGGTATATAATTGTGGATTGTCATATGTCTCTGTCCAAGAGTCATGATCTGCCTCCGGATAGACGGTAAACTCCACATCTCCACCGCACTCCCTCAGGGCGTCCACCAACGTCTCGGACTGCGAAATGGACACAACAGCGTCCTTTGCTCCATGGAATGCCCACACCGGAACATTCTTCAGTTGTTCAATCTTCCCCTTTTTACCGCCTCCGCAAATGGGCGCAATGGCGGCAAACCGATGGGGGACTTCCATGGCCAGCATCCACGTTCCAAACCCGCCCATGCTGAGTCCGGTCAAATACACGCGAGCGGGATCAATGGTATAATGTTCGGTAATCTCGTCAAGCAGAGCGAGCAAGCTATCGAACTCGTAAGTCCAATCCGTGTTCGCGGGACATTGGGGGGATACAGCTATAAAAGGAAATTCGCTTTGCTCCTCCACTATTTTCGGGATGCCGTGTCTTTTTACAAGCTCGATGTTGGATCCGCGCTCTCCGGCGCCGTGCAAAAAGAGAATGAGCGGCCATTTGACGTCACTGTCGGCGTTGTAATCATTGGGCAGGTAGATTAGGTAGTTCAGCTTTACCTTCTTTACAATCTCGGTTTCCAATCTGGCCGTCCTCTGTTTGGCCAAGGTGGATCGCCTCCAAAATGTGTAGTTGTTGAAGTATACGATACGTGTAATATACGCCATCTGATTACCAAACCGCCATACCCGATCGGCGCTATACTCTGTTGAACGATCCGTCAGAAGATATCTACACGTTAAACGATGGGCGACGGATCGATGATTCTAAATAAAGTGGTGTTAGTTCCATTCCCGTTTGATCCCCGTGCCACTGACGGCGCACAATCTACGATGAAAAATCGCCAAGTAAGAGTATTTCCCCATCAATGTGAGGAGATGTGTCGATGTTAGCACGACCAGTGTCAAGCGAATACAATCCTTACTTCAACCGGTATATCAAGCTCGCACCTCAAGGGGACATCCGTGAAGTCTTGGTGCATCAGCGTTACGACACCGCCGAGTCGTTGGCCGGCATATCAGAAAAAGCCTCTCTTTATCGCTATGACAGCGATAAGTGGACGATCAAGGAAGTTGTGGGTCACATATCCGACACTGAGCGCGTCATGGCTTACATCATTGCAGGTCACGAACTTCACCATGGAACCATTCTCCAAGAATGCTATTTGTCACATATTTCACAGGGCCCATTCTCTCGGCGGATTTGATCGGCGGAGGACTGTTCGACCAATGGCAAATGCTAAGTCGCTCTCTCGTGAAGTAAGGTCAACGGGGGCGGTAACTGCAAGAATATAAGGGGCATTTTATGAAAGCAATGTTGGTCATTTTTTTCGCTGTATTGTTTCAGTATTCCTGTGGCAACGCGATTAACCCCGTTTTAGCCCCGTTGGCGATCCAGACCGGCATAAGCACGGTTCAAACGGGATTGTTTTTCACTTTATCCTCCCTTATGTGGTTGGCGGCCAGTCCTTTTTGGGGCAGGCAGAGTGAAATCATCGGTCGCAAGCGTGTCATGTTAATCGGTTTAGGAAGCTGTTTTGTGCTCTATATGTTGTTTGGCATTGTGGGTGATTGGGGATTATCGCATCGCCCTCCGGCTTTCTTGTTATTTGTGTCGCTCTTGCTGATTAGAGTCGCCTCGGGGGTATTCTTTTCGACCGTTCCCGTCGCCGCCCAGGCTTACATCGCGGATACAACGAGCGGCAGAGAAAGAACGGCGGCAATTTCACTGGTATGGATGGCAAGCGGATTGGGATCCATTATCGGACCGGCTATGGGTGTACTTTCTGCATACCACCTTATGGCCCCTCTCTATCTAGGGTCCTTATTGCCTTTGATCGGCTTTCTTATGGTATGGGCTTATCTGCCGCCATCACAAGTCACGTCCGGCGCGAGTGACAGAGTTACCGCGAGAATCAAATTATTTGATAGGCGGGTTTGGATGTATCTTTTCATCATCACCTCTCTTCAGGCTTCTGTACTTGCCATTCAGGTCACAACCGGTTTCTTTATTGAAGACCATTTTCATTTCTCATCGAGTGGAACGGCGCAAATTGCGGGGTTTCTTTTCATGCTTGCGGGTGCTGTCTCCGTAATGTCGCAATTGCTATTTGTGAGACGTCTGAAACTATCCTCCAGGGCGCTCCTCACTATTGGGGCTCCGATTTTTTTGCTGGCCTCTGTGAGTCTGCTGTTTCATAGCCATATGCAGGCCGTTTATATAGGGTTCATACTCTTGGGACTGGGGGTCGGACTCGTCTTGCCCGGCGCTACCTCGGGCGCATCATTGTCCGTAAACCAGACTGAACAGGGCGCCGTAGCCGGGCGCATAAGCGCTGCCCAGGGGCTGGGGACTGCCCTCGGACCCATTGTGGGAACAAGCCTCTATAATCTCAACTCCCTGTTTCCCTATATCTTTACCGGAGTCCTGTTTTCAATGGCGTCAGGGCTAGTTTGGAAGAGGTGTAGTCTTGGGAAAGAGACATGACGAATCACTCCCAAACGCCTTCAAATCGACAGGGAAATAAATTCCATAACGAACACGAAGGTGATCATTGTTGAAACGGCTGATGGTGGCTATGTTTCGGCCTAACATCGATAACATACCCGTGCCATCCATACGGTCTTGATGACGCAGGCTTGCTTGCTCTTCTCACAGGCTCTCAACCGCGAAATTCCCGCTCCTGATTCGTGAACTTGTTGATCCACTGGAAAATAACCACCGTACAAATCACATCGTCACCATATGTGTTAGGCTATACGGAGAGCGTGACATTATAGCGCTTCGGGCCTGATTGTGGAGTCAGGAGCCTTGAACACGGGGAACGAACGGATCTTGCGGGGTGGTCAATATTCCAATTGTCGTGGATGCAAAAGGGAATGAGTTTCTTGAGTTGGTATCTATAAATGAAAGTGAAATTCGTAATCTGGAATTCGAAGCACCTATAACTCATGCATTGGTAATTGTTACATGCCGCGACAAGGTTCTTTTGATGTTCAATAAATACAATCAGTGTTGGGAATTACCTGGTGGCGTTATCGAAACAGGAGAAGCTCCACGGCAGTGTGCGGTACGGGAACTCCATGAAGAAACGAGTCAGACTGTAAAGGAGATTGTGTTCAAGGGACTTATGAAATTTCACTTGCAACCAAGTTTTCATGGTCTAGAACGAATTGAATTTGGTGCTTTGTATACTGCGGAACTCGACACAATTACCGACTTTCAAGAAAACGAGGAAGCTGAACAGATTGTTTGGTGGGACCGCATCTCAGATATTGGGGACATCAATGAAATTGATAAGAAACTGACGGAATACGTTTAGCCGTAGCTTCTTGGACGTATAGGGGCGTTTAGGACAGAATAGTCGTAAAACATGCGCATTTATCTTTGTTGATCGATTGGAGTCGGAAATGGAATGGAGCTTTCTTTGGCTAACGGAAAGACTGGTTGCTTTCGCCCGTTTCAGGATACGGATTTTGCTCGCATCCAGATCCTCAATCGCACTGAGGGATGGACAAATCTTGCAAATGACGACAAGACTACTTTCAACGCTTGGAATAATTCAAACGTACGTTTCGTTGTATGTGCGGAAGATGACGTGGTGGGCTACATTCGCGGTCTTACGGATAAACACGTAACGCTATACATTTGCGAATTGCTTATTGAACGAGGTTTTCGAGGCATGGGCATCGGCAGTGAGCTGTTGCACTACGTTCACAGAATATATCCCAATACCCGGATGGAGTTGCTGGCATCTCAAAGTTCGTTCCGGTATTACGAACAAAATAGATTTCGAAACTTTCCCGGATTCCGCAAAACCTCGCTGGAGTACTAAGCCCTTCGGTTGTTGTTGAGAAAGCCTTCTTAAAACATACGGGGGCAAATCCGCCAATACAGTACAGGAACAGGCAGCGGATAGGCAGGATTTCTCCGGCACTTGGAGAAAACACTCCGTTCCCGCTCATCCGATCCGGGGGCTCACAAAGATGACGGTGCGTTGGCGGTTGACGCTGTGCGTAATTCCGACAATGGCGTTGGGGCGGATCAAAGAGAACCAGGCGAACGAATGCGCAGCCTTGTGCGTAGCGCGCAACGCGGGATCCATTTTTAGTCATTGACAATAAAATTTTTATATGATATGATAAAATGTCAATCTATTGAACCGATTTGTGTGTCTGGTATACTCTCTCTGCATATACCATCCTTTTGAACTCTTAAAGGATACACCTTCAAGGGAGGATTCCAGATGACATCAGATCATGTAAGCATTACTGCAATCATGACCGCCTTTATTCGAGGCTACCATTCTGCGCACGACACCCCCGTAGTTTTTAACGATTCCCTCGCCCTCCAGTTGATACCGGAAGAGAGACGCAGGCTCATTGAACAGGGCTTGACCACTGCTGTGGCACAGACCGAAAGTCCTGACGGCGATACTGCTAACCTGCATCAGGTCAGTCTGTCACCCATTCTGCAAACAATGGGACTTCCCAATGTGATCAGTCGATCACGATACACAGAGGACAATCTTGAATCGGAAATTGGCAAGGGCGTCGGGCAATATGTGATTCTCGGGGCGGGGCTGGACACCTTTGCATTTCGGCACGGTGACTTGCTGAAAGAGATTAAGGTATTTGAGGTCGATCAGCCGGGTACACAAGAATTTAAGCGCAAGAGATTGGCTGATTTGAATTGGGGAATCCCGCATAATCTGCATTTTGTGCCCGCAGATCTTAGCAAGGAAAAACTGGCTGAAGCGCTTCTTGGATCGCCGTACAACCCGAGCGCTAAAAGTCTCTTCAGTTTGTTGGGTGTCACAATGTATTTGTCCCCCGACGATGTATTCGAAACACTACGGTCGATTACACAAATTGCCCCCGCAGGCAGCTCGGTTATTTTTGATTACCATACGAAGACCGATGCAAGGCTGCGTGAAATTCGCAAAGAGTTGCAAAGAATGGGGGAATCGATGAATACGACCTTCGACCCGTCGAGTCTTGGGACAGAATTAGAGAAGCTGGGATTTTACCTCTACGAAGACTTAGGTCCTGCCGACATCCAAGAACGTTTCTTTGACTTTGACAGGTCAGCGAAGATGTATCATGCAAATGAAAATGTCCACTTGGCTTGGGCAGTTGTCGGCGGTCGCGATCTTTGACGGCGATGTTCCTCACCGCTACTCGCTGACGGCGAATCTGGGAAAAGTACCGCCTGATAAACTGAGGGTCAACAACCGCGTGTCGATTCCTGAAGTCCAATACGTCTTCCTGCACCTCCCTGACCGTCGCGGACAGGGAGGTGCAGGAAGACGTATTCGCTAATATACCTGCAAATATTTTCCATATCGGATTGTGTAACTTTCAACCTCATTCATTCGTCTACATTGACGAATACGGACAAAGATAACTTGGGCACATGGATAAAACAACATTGGGAGGACTGCTGTTTTGAAACAAAAAGCTGGGTTGCTGGGAGTAGTTGCTGTCGGATCTGTAATCGCTCTGGGTCTGTTTCCTGTCGTCGCAAATGCTGCAATAGCAACGACTGGCAGGTATGTACCAACGACAATTTCAGTGACAGGTCATGCATCTCTGCATTTGCAACATGTTGTTGCAAAAGATCCGTGGAGTGGTGTGGAGACAACTTGGATACCAATAAGCTACATGCAAAAGACCTTGAAACAGGTGGGATTTGAAACGACTTGGAATGGAACGGCATTCTCTCTGGTAACATATCCACCAGGACATTCCTTGGCAGCGCTGGGTAATCCGGAGGCACCGACGGCTACCAGGAATCAGATACAAATACACTTTGTGGCTGGTGCGCCCCCTTCGGCAGTTGTGCCGAAATTTGTAGCGAGGAATTCTGCTTCGGGTATCGAGACAGTGTATATGCCGATTTATTACCTGGACACGATTCTAAACCACTATTGGAAAATGGGCGCAACTTGGAACGGGGTAAACGATACATGGTCATTAAATTTCCACCCGCTTGGATGAAAATCTAAAATTGATTGGACGTAATATCGTCATCTTTAATGAACTTACGGGGCGTTAGTTCAAAACATACCATACAAGCAACGCGTCGCAAGGGTCGCAGGACATGACTCGATTCAGACGACGATGCGCTATGTGGAACCATCTCAGGATGAGTTGAAGAAGGCGATTCAGTCGCTTTGAGACCAACAGCGTGTTAGGCTTATTGCGTTAACGGGCAGGAGTGCGCAGTGCGCCATGAGGCGCTGTGTGTTGAAGCCACGGTTTCGTGGTTGACGAGTACCTCATCTTGTCAAGGCTAGGATGGCATGCGTTGGGTTTGAGCGAACCCAGGGTGTGAAGCCCATCTAACAATGTACCTGTGAGGGAGAACCAGCCTCCCAAGACGCGGGGCTAGCCTCAAAGAACTGCTATGGTCAGCGAAAGCAAAGCCATGTCCGAAGCGTGGTCAACTGCAACGCCCGAAATGTTGGATGACACGGGTGGGATGGAAAGAGCATAGCACCCTTGCACATGGTGTTATGACCCGTTTTTCTTCGGTGGTCAGGGCAGTACAGAGGTGCAACTCCCTGAATCTTCCCCGCGTATAGTGGCGACCTAAGGCAGCGAGACAACACACAGTGAACATGGGAACCGCCGCATTCGTCCCTTCCGGGATGGACAGCTCCGTTGAAGTGAATGCGTCGGGACGGAGGAATCGTAGTAGTCCGAGATGGGTAACGCCCATTACATGGCGAAGGATTCTAGTTTGAAGTATGTGCGCGCAAGTAAAGTAGGGCTCCCTCAGGGAGTGATTGCGATAGCTACCGTCGCTCGGTCGCCTATCAAGGTGGACACGAGATTCGAAACACAAACGCGCCTTGCACGAAGGTCCATAGAGCAACGACCCTTTTCAAGATTACATCGTCTGCTGCGATGGAATGTCTGGATTGACCGCTCCATTGAGAGAGTGCTGAGAAACTCGGGTGCGCAAACGCCCGGTGTAGATGGAAAGACGAGAAAGGATTATGCAACTTCGGCGGCGAGGAAACAGCTACGGTATGAAGTGAAACAAACTCTCCGAACGTATTCATCTCAACCCGTCCGAAGAGTATTCATCCCAAAGCCGCATAAGCCTCATGAGAAAAGGCCGCTCGGAATCCCCACTATCGTCGATCGCGTGGCTCAGGATGCGGTTCGCGGTATTCTGGAGCCTATCTACGAGAGTAAACAGCACCCTCACAGTTATGGTTTTCGACCGTACCGCTGTGCCCATCATGCCACTGAACGCATTCGTTTTCTCATTGGCAACCATCGTTACCACTGGGTAGTCGAGATTGACATTAAGGGCTTCTTCGACAACGTAGACCACAATATTTTGCTCGACATTCTCCGACGGAATATCCACGACCGCCGACTGATAAAGGTCATCGGAAGTATGTTGAAAGCCGGTTTGGTCTATGAAGGAGTGTTCGAGGAAACTGAATCCGGCACGCCTCAAGGCGGAATCGCCAGTCCGATATTAGGGAATATCTACCTGAACGAGTTGGATGAATTCATCGCTAGCAAATACGAGCATCTGTCGCCACGTGCAAGGACCAAAGCAGAAGATCG
>JAJYTO010000099.1 GCA_021793015.1 Bacillota bacterium | reverse complement strand
ATCTACGAGGTGCGATCCGCATTTGAGTTCGATGTGACGCCCCTGTTGCACGCTGTTCGGGAAGAGATGGGCGTTCCCCTCGCTCCAATGGGCGCCTATCTGGCGAGTGAGCATCCGCAGCAGATTTTGGCGCGCGGCAAAGGCGGGACGAGTTGGTGAACGCGCTTTCCGTTGACCTCGGCGCAAGCAATGGCAGAGTGGTCGTCGGAACGTACCGCGATCAAACGATCCACCTGCAGGAAGTGCATCGTTTTGCAAACGATCCCGTGCAGGTGGGGAAGCGGCTGCACTGGGACATCCTGCGCCTGTTGCACGAGGTGAAGCAGGGCATTTTGCGGGCGAATCAAGGATTCCCCGCACTCGAAAGCATGGGGATCGATTCGTGGGCGGTTGATTTTGGACTGCTCGACGCAGACGGAGAGCTGCTGGGCAATCCATACCATTATCGCGACTCCCAGACCATGGGGATGATCGAGTCCGTCAGCGACATCCTCCCAAGAGAATGGCTGTATGGTCGCACCGGCATACAAATATTGCCCATCAACACCATCTACCAACTGCGGGCGATGTTTTTGCGCAACTCGGTCTGGTTCCGGGAAGCGCAGTCGCTGTTGCTGATCCCGGAGCTGTTGCGCTATTTTTTGACCGGACGGCGCGTCAGTGAATATACCAACGCGTCGACGACGCAATTGCTGAATCTGCATACGCGAGACTGGGACTCTGAGATTCTGGGAAGGCTGCGTTTGCCGACGGCGTTATTCAGTGAAATCGCGCAGCCGGGAACGCAGGTCGGGAATCTCTCGTTCGCGGTCTGCGAAGAACTGGACGTTCCGTCCATTCCCGTCATCGCCGTCGGGGAGCACGACACCGCATCGGCGGTGGCTGCGGCGCCGACTGAGGAGAGGAACTTTGTTTACCTGATCAGCGGCACATGGTCCTTGATGGGGACGGAACTCGGGCAACCGATCGTGACCGACGAAGCGTTGCGGTGGAACTTCACGAACGAGGGAGGCGTCCAAAAGACGTTTCGTTTTTTGAAGAACATCATGGGTTTATGGCTGATTCAACAGTGCAAACGGGCGTGGGAACAAGAGGGTGCGCCGTTGTCCTTTGCTGACATGACAACGCTCTCGGAGCGCGCTAAACCGTTTCGGTGCTTTATCGACCCGGATCATCCGATGTTCGTAAGGCCAGCGCACATGCCGCGCCAGATTCAACAATTTTGTCGGGATACGGGTCAATATGCACCCGACAATGCAGGCGAAGTGGTACGCTGTATTGTGGAGAGTCTGGCGTTAAAATATCGGTTTGTGTTTGAACGCATCCGAAACATCACAAATCGGCGCTATAGCGGGCTTCACATCGTCGGCGGCGGAGTGCACAATCGCGTTCTGTGCCAGTACACGGCCAACGCCCTCGGAATTCCTGTGTGGGCGGGTCCGGATGAGGCGAGTGCGATCGGCAATCTGCTGATGCAGTGGATTGCAGCGGGTCACATTGCCGATCTGCAGGAAGGGCGGTCAATCGTAAGGCGATCTTTTCCTGTGGCGACCTATGATCCGCAGGATGTGTCCGCCTGGGAGCGGGCGTATACGGCGTTTTGCCGGGTGATCGGGCAGTCTGCCAAAGCGCCCTGAGCGCGGACGCCGCCGGCATGCCCGCGAGAGCCCCTCATGCCGCTGCGTGGGGCCCTCAGGGAATGAAAAAGGCGCCGGCAGTGTTCTTCGCGTACACAGTACCCGCTCAGGGAGGAGTCATATATTGCGCCCGTGGCGAGTTGTGCGAAGCGCTGTTTGAGCAGGGGCGCAATATATGACTCCGACCGGCAGGGACCATCATTATTTCCGGGCTAGACCCACAGCATACAAGGAGGAATGGTCATGCTCGTCGCAGAACGATATGACGAGATCGTCCGGCTTATCAATGAACGGGGCAGCATTCGCGTAACCGAACTCAGCGAGCTGTTTGGCGTGACGGAAGAAACGATTCGCCGCGATCTGGACGCCCTGGAGAGCCGTGGGTTGCTGCGCCGAAGCCACGGCGGCGCAGTCCGCAACAACGATCAATTGGAGGCGCCCTACTTCGAGCGGGAGACCGTGAACATCGAAGAGAAGCGGGAAATCGCCGCAACGGCGCTGCAGTTCGTGTCGGCGGGCGACCAGATCATTCTCGACGCCAGCACAACCGCGTGGTACATGGCGTCGTCGATGCCGAATATCCGGTTGACGGTGCTCACCAACTCGATCAAAGTGGCCACAGAACTGGCCAACAAGGATAGGGTCACCGTCATTTCCACGGGGGGCATCCTGTCTCCTCGCTCGCTGTCGTTTGTCGGACCATCGGCCGAGCGCGCGCTCGACCTGTATCATGTCAATAAGGCGTTTCTCTCCTGTAAAGGGTTGCACATGCAAAAGGGCATCACTGAATCGAATGAACTGCAGGCGTTGGTCAAACGCAAGATGATCGAGATCTCCGATGAGCGGTATCTGCTGATCGACTACAGCAAGTTTGATGTGCAGGACTTCACCTTCGTATCTGGCCTGGAGCAGATCCAGCACGTCATCACCGATTCCCGCACGGCGCCCGACAAGATCGCCAGGTTGCAACGATCGTCCGTCCACGTTGTGCAGGTGGAGAGTGTATCATCTTGATCGCAGAAATTCATGCAGCGTGGCGGCGTGTCCGCTTGGAGATACGGTGCGTCCCGGAGAGTGAATGTGGATGAAGGTCGCGTTGTTTGCCACCTGCCTTGTGGACAACTTTTATCCGCACGTCGCGGAATCGATGGTGCGGATCCTGAATCATTGCGGCGTGGAGGTCGAATTTCCGGAAGCGCAAACGTGTTGCGGCCAGCCCGCGTTCAACAGCGGATATCAGGAGCAGGCGCGAGTGGTCGGGCGCACTCTTCTCGACGCGTTTGGGAACTACGAGTACGTGGTGTCTCCGTCAGGTTCTTGCACAGGGATGATCCATCACTACTATCCATACTTGTTTGACAGTAACCCTGGACTGGCCGGACACGCTCGCGAACTGGTGACAAAGACCTATGAGTTTTCACAGTTTCTCGTCAACATTCTCGGTGTGACAGATCTCGGCGCGCAGTTTGCGCACACAGTTACGTATCATCCCTCGTGCCACGGATCACGGTTGTTGGGAGTCAAGCAGGAACCGCTGGAGCTTTTGGCGCGCGTGCGGGATTTGAACCTGGTCGAATTGCCGCACGCGCAGGACTGCTGCGGATTCGGAGGCGCGTTTGCCGTGAAGATGAGCGAGATATCGACCGCCATGGCGACAGAAAAGGCGGACTGGGTGACAGAGACCGGCGCCGAGGTGCTTGTCGGCACGGACATGGGGTGTCTGATGAACATCGGCGGGAGAATGCGGCACATGGGACGACCCGTGCGCGTCATGCATCTTGCGGAACTGCTGCTGGAAGGGATGGAGCAGGGGAGTGGGGTGAGGGGATGAGTGCGGGCGCAAAAGACAGAACGTCGGTCATTGAGCGGTCACACGCGGCGCTGCAGGACGACTTTCTGCGCGCTGCCGTTCGCTTTACCACAGACCGGCTGAAGGATCGCAAACACGGCGCCACCGAGGAACTGGGACGCTGGGAGGAGTGGCGGGAACGGGGCCGCGAGATTCGCGCGCACACCGTGTCGCACCTTGACTATTATTTGCGGCGATTTGTCGACAATGCGCGCGCTGCAGGCGCCGAGATCCACTTTGCCTCCGACGCGCAGGAGGCGTCCGCCGCTGTGCTGGGCGTCGTTCATGCGAAACAGGCCCAACTTGTCGCGAAGTCCAAATCGATGGTATCGGAAGAGATTCACATCAACCGTCGCCTTGAGGAACAAAACGTGCGGGTTGTGGAGACGGACCTGGGCGAATACATCATCCAACTGGCGAACGAAATGCCCTCGCACATCATCATCCCCGCCATTCACAAGACGCGGGAACAAATCAAGGACTTGTTTACGCGTGACGGCGGCCAGAATCTCGGCACGGATACGAAGGCGTTGGTCACGTTCGCCAGACGCAAATTGCGCGAGACGTTCCTGACGGCGGACATCGGGATGACGGGTTGCAACTTTGGCGTCGCCGAATCGGGCTCCGTGGTGCTCTTCACCAATGAGGGCAATGCGGACATGGTCAGCGCGTTGCCGAAAACGCACATCGTCGTCATGGGCATGGAACGGGTGCTTCCGACGTTCGCGGATCTTGAGGTGATGGCGAATCTGTTGCCGCGAAGCGCGACGGGGCAGAAGGTGATCACATACATGAGCGTGATCACGGGACCGCGGCGCGCGCAGGAGCGATGCGGACCTGAGGAACTGCACATCGTCATCCTGGACAACGGCCGCTCTTCGCAACTCGGCGACGACGAGTTTCGGGATGTGCTCCATTGCATTCGCTGCGGGGCGTGTCTGAATGTATGTCCGGTCTATCGTCACATCGGCGGCCATGCCTATGGGTCTGTGTACCCCGGACCGATCGGCGCGGTGCTCACCCCGCTTCTTTTGCAGGGAGAGGAATTCGCGGATCTGCCTAACGCTTCCAGCCTGTGCGGCGCCTGCTACGAGGCGTGTCCGGTCAAAATTCCGCTGCATGACATGCTTGTGGCCTTGCGCCGCCGCGCTGCAGGGGGCCCTCGGACGAAGCGCGCCGAACGCGCCGCATGGCGCGGGTATGCCCTCGCCTTTGCCAAACCAGGCCGTTACAGACTGGTTACGCGCATGGCGCGTCTCGCGCAGACACCGCTTCAGCATGATGGGTACATCGAATCGACATGGGGACCGCTCATGGGATGGACGAACAGCCGCCACGCCCCTGCGCTCGCGCCCGAATCGTTCCGCGACCGCTTTTCGCGCATGAAACAGGATGTCAGGACCATAAAGAGTGATCCGCAGTGAACGAACAGGAATTCTTTCAAAACATCGCGCGCAGGCTAGGCAGAGAGTTTCCGGCGGACGCGAACGCAGCTGCAGCGGCGCCTGCGCGCACCAGCGTGGGAGCGCCCGATTTCTGGCAGGCGCATGAGTGGAATCATCAGGAGCGTCTGGACAACTTCGCGGCGGAGCTGGCGCGTCTCGGCGGAAGCGCACAGGTGTACGAGACGCTTTCCGCGTTGCAGGAAGGGCTCGCCGCGCTCTTGCTGGAACTTTCCCCGTCCTTGGTCGGCGTTTGGGGCGGGGAGTTCATCGCAAAGATGCAATTGCAGGGTGTCCTGAGTCCATGTAAGGTGATGGAGTGGGTCGAGCAACCGGAGATGATCGAACAGTTCGCGCACATCGACGTCGGCGTCACCGGCTGTGACTTTGCCATCGCGGATACAGGAACCGTGGTGCTCCTGGCCGCCGCAGGGCAAGGCCGCCTGGTGAGCCTGTTGCCGTCGGTCCATATCGTCGTGATGAAAGCCAGTCAGATTCATACGCGCATGGGTGAGGTTTGGCGCGACATCGAACTTCGGGGGCTCGACCCGGCGCATTTGCCCTCCACCGCGATTTTCATCAGCGGCCCCAGTCGATCGTCGGACATCGAGAACGACTTGACGATCGGGGTTCATGGCCCCGCTGCCGTACACGCGCTCATCTGGGATGACGGCAAGAGTTAATCCGCGGGTGTGCTGTCGGATTCGGAGTTCGTTTGATTGCAGCCTCTTTGCCGCAAAGCGAGAGGACTCGTATGTTGGGCGCGGCGCGTGGTACAATACGAGCCAAGGGAGGCCATACAAATGTATGTGTGCAATGGTAAAGGGTCGACAATTCGTTTATTGGCGGGCAGCGTCTTTTGGATCGCCATCTTGCTCGGGCTTTTTGTCAATCGGTATCTGGTCCTCATTGGCGCTCTGCCGGCCACGATGCTCATCGTGTCCTACCTCACGGGCTGGTGCCTGACCGAGACGGTGTTGGAACGCTTCGGCGCCAACAGACTGATTCGGGTTCCAAGGCGCTGAACGCAGGATGCGCAGCGGTGGCGGCGGCGGTTCGCTCTTTTCGTGAAAGTGTCGTGACAGCCATACCCGCGAGTGTCATGCCCGTTTAAGAGTGTCGCGCCCATGATAAAAAATGGAGGTTGCGCAAGCAAAATCGTCGCGGTTCCTCACGCGGTGCGTCATGCCCATTTAGAGAGTGGAGGCTGCCATTGGACGAGGTCCTGGTCTACACGACGACTCACTGAGGGAAGTGTCGTTTGGCGAAAGAGTTTCTTTCGCATCGCGGCATTCCATTTCGAGAGGTGCATGTGTTTCGGGAACGCGGGGCTGTTGACGAATTGGTGCGCCTTACGGGTTCCTTGGCAGCCCCGGTGGTGATTGTGGGCGGCAGATTTTTGCGCGGCTACGATCCGGTGGGGCTGACAGGGTTGCTCACGGAGGCGGGCTGGCTTGAGGAGAAGTAAGCTTCGTTGGCTGCGCCCGGCGGTTAGCCTCGCATGATTGGGAAGACTGACGTCCGTCATGCGAGGCTGGCCATCATGGGCGTTCAGGAAGGGACATATCACGATAACCCGCAGCGGGGCCTGGTTTGCCGTCTACCCCGTCTACCTGTTCGGGGGAAGCGACGCCGCAGGGACAGTGCAGATTGACGAAGCAAAATCATAGTGATGCATTTAGCCCGACAGAGGAGGAGCATGCATTGGAACGTCACGTGCTTGTCGTGTTTCCGCATCCTGACGATGAAACGATGGCGGTAGGCGGGGCGATTGCCCTGCACGCGAAGGCTGGCGCGCCCATCACCTATGCCTGCCTGACGCGGGGAGAGATGGGTCGCAACATGGGCAAACCTTTTTTTGCAACGCGAGAGTCATTGCCCGCCTTGCGCGAAAAGGAACTGCGGGAGGCATGCGCCATTCTCGGCATAGCGGATTTACGGCTTCTCGGATTTCGTGACAAAACTGTCGAGTTCGAGGATCCAGACCGAATTGAGGGGATCATCCACGGGTTGTTGATCGAATTGCGACCGTCTCTGGTTATCACATATTATCCCGGCCACTGCGTGCATCCCGACCACGAAGCCACCGCAAGAGCCGTGGTGCGGGCGATTCGCATGTTGCCAAAGAAGGAGCGTCCCGTGTTGCAGTGTCAGGCGTTTTCGCAAACGCATGCGGAGATTCTTGGAGAGCGTGATGTCGTACTCGACGCGAGCGGCGTATGGGAGACTGTATTTCGAGCCTGGAAAGCGCATAAATCCCAGACAGCGGGATGGATGGAACAAATGGAACAAGACTTGCGCGGCGATCCTGAGGTTCGGGAACGGGTCATCGGCAGGTTGAGCGCGGCGGGACTCTATACGTTTTCCGTATAGAGGTTGTTCATATGGCGAGACAGCGAGGGACTGCTTTGCGGCGTGGTAGGTCAAATGCTATACTGTGCGCAACAGATCTGAGAGGGTGATTGTGTGAAAAACACTGGCGTTAGTCGTGAGCTTGATACCTTAGGGCGTGTCGTAATCCCCAAGGAGCTGCGCACCACCATGGGATTGGAGCAAGGCTCCAGTCTGGAGATTTTCTATGATGAGAAGGGACAGATTATCCTGCAAAAGTTTCGCATCCACTGCGAGTTTTGTGGTCGCGCCGAGGACTTGCTCGAATTGCGCGGGAAAAAGGTGTGCCGCTCTTGTGCGGGGGAACTGCGGCACCAGGCGTGACTGCATGATATGGACCCAACATCCGATCTGTTTTCCATCCGGTTTATGGCGGTTCCGTCATCCTTTGCGATGGGAGGGCCACAGTTGCAGGCGGGGCTTCAAGACGACGGACTCAAAAGGTTTATCGGGATCATCAATCCGCCGAAACAGTATGTTGACACTCTCTTCGCCGAATGCGTAGGCGGGCTGAATCGCCGTCGAAATATCAAGGTGCATCAATTCATACGGATCCACCTCCTCGAAGCATGCGAGCGCCACATCATCGGGAACGGCCAATCCCAATCGGCGCAGTGAACGCAGAACTTGAACGGCGATTACGTTGTTCAATGCAAATATTGCAGTGGGCGCCGGGTTTTGGCTCAACAGGCCGCGAATTTGCTGATCAAGTTCCGGGACCGCTGTGTCCGCGCCGGGCCCGTAAGGCATATAGAGAACGAGTTCCTGCCTGACCTCTGCGCCGAACTCGGCGAGCGCCGCTTGGTACCCTTTCAATCGTTCACTGGCCGTGTGGATATTGAGCGGTCCAGAGACGATCCCGATGTGGCTGTGTCCCTGTCTCAGCAGGTGACTGGTCAATTCATAGGCGCCGCTCATGCTGTCTCCCACCACATGGTCAGCCTTGATGGAATGCACGATGCGATCGACGAATATGAACGGGATCCCGTGCTGTTGGATGATTTTTAGATTCTCCACAGAGTCATTGCCAGCGGGGGTGATGATCAGCCCGTCGACGCGCGCGGAGATGAGGGCTTCGATATACGTGCGCTCTTTGTCGATGTCGTCGTCATGATTGCAGATGACCAGTCTGTGCAGGTGTTTGTGGGCCGCATCCTCGGCACCGCGAGCCAGAGTGGTGAAAAAGGAATTCGTCAGGTCGGCGATGATGAGCCCGATGGTGTGCGTGCGACCCGATACCAGGCTTCTGGCGATCGAATTCGGCACATAGTTCAATTCCCGCATGGCGAGTAAAACCCGTGCGCGCGTCGCATCGCTCACGCTTGCCGCATGGTTGATCACCCGGGAGACGGTCATGGTGGACACGTTCGCCCGCTTAGCCACGTCAACAATCGTAACCACGAAATCCCATCCTCTTTTTGCGCTTCTCGAATTGTAGCAAACGATCCGGGAGAGTGTCAAAATTCTTCAGAACCCACCGTGCGCATGCAGGGAACTGCGGGACGATCCCGAGATTCACGGCGATCTTCTGATGCGCATGGATGTCCTGTCCTCAAGAGCACCATTCGGCTCGGTGTGCGCCCGCATGGCTCAATCCCCAAGTTTTCAATACGCTTGAACCTGTCTCTTGACAATCTCGCATCGCAACTATATGATCTACGTAATCACAATTGTTAGCGATAACATATGTTGCAGATTCATTTATCCGTTCCTTTTCGAACAACCTCTTTCACAGGAACGGATCCGGCGAAATATCCGTGCAGGAAGACAGCGAGGTGGCATGGACAAGATGATGGATGGGGCGACGATTCAGCCGATTGCTGAAGGGATATTGGAGTCTCAGCTTCAGGCGGTCTCGAAGATAGGGACATTGCTTAACGATCCTTTTGTTGCCATCATAGAGATGCTGGAAAAATGCAGAGGGAAGGTGATTGTTTCCGGGCTTGGGAAGTCGGGCATAATCGCGCGCAAAATGGCGGCCACCCTTGCATCCACGGGTACCCCATCGTTTTTTTTGCATGCTGCGGAAGCCCTTCACGGCGATCTGGGCATGATTGGGCCACGGGATGTCTTATTAGTCATCTCAAACTCGGGAAGTTCTATGGAAGTCATTTCCCTGGCGCGTCACGCGAAGTCGTTTGCCTCGGTGACCATTGCCATGACATCCAATCCTTCGTCAGAGTTGGCCGTACTGTCCGACGCTGTTCTCCTTGTGCCTGCCGTGATGGAGTGTGATCATTTGGGTCTTGCTCCCAGCAATTCAACGACGGTGATGTTGGTGATGGCCGATATTGTGGCCCTCACCTTGTCGCGGAAGAGGGGATTTTCCACGGAGCAGTTTCATCGCTCCCATCCCGGCGGAGCGTTGGGACGCTCGCTCGGAAACGACGGACGGACCTGAGAAATCGCCTCGAAACAACCATGCTGGCCTGAACCTGCACAGGCACCCGTTGGAAGGGCTGCGGCGCAGGTGAATTTTCAACGGGTATTTCACGGTGATTACCAAAATCCCCGCGTTTGCCCTCACGATGTGAATGCTGCATAGGGACGGGGGAACCGCCGTGAAGAAAACGGGCGTCATAAACAGTGTGCTTTCGGGCGCGCTGGCGGGGCTAGGACATACTGATCTGCTGATTCTTTCCGACGCTGGCTTTCCGGTCCCAAAAGGCGTCAAACTGATTGATCTCGCGCTTCGACCGGGAAGTCCAAGGACAACCGATATACTGGAAGTGGTCAATCAGGAGATTGTAGTCGAAGGCCTGATTGTCGCCGAAGAATCCCAGGAGCATAGTGCGCATTTGCTCGCATGGCTGGGGACGCATTTTCCCGACGTCGTGATGGAACGCATTCCGCATGTCGAATTCAAGCGATTAAGCGCATCCGGCAAGGCTATGGTCCGGTCCGGGGACGTATTGGCCTATTCCAACGTAATTGTAAGAGTGGGGGTTCCGTATTGATGCAGTCAGATCCCGTTGTGGTCGTCGGAAGCCTGGTGGTGGATATCGTGACACAATTGCCTCGATGGCCGCAGTTGGGTGAAACCATGCTGGGTTTGCAGTTGGACGTGTTTCCGGGCGGAAAAGGCCTTAACCAAGCGGTTGCGGCCGCGAGGCAAGGCAGTCGTGTGACATTTGTAGGCCAAGTCGGAAACGATGTATTTGGAACGATACTGAGGAACGCCGTGCAATCCGAAGGCATAGCTAACTCGTATATTCGCATCGCGAGTGACGAGGGCAGCGGGGTGGGGCTTCCGTTTGTCTTTCCAAATGGGGAGAATGCGATCATCCTGCTTCCGCGCGCCAATATGAGTCTCTCCGCGAAGCATATTCGAGAGGCTCGATCGGCGCTGGAGTTATCGCGCATTCTGTTGCTGCAATTCGAGATTCCTGACGATGCGTGCCGGGAAGCCGCGCGGATGGTTTACGGGCCCGGCCATACGGTGATTCTTGACCCGGCTCCTTTCCGTGTGCTTGATCCGGATTTGATGGAGCATGTGAACATTCTCACGCCCAACCAGACGGAGCTCGAACTGCTGACGGGCCTTTCTCTTCCCACACCTGAAGCTGCCATGGCTGCGGCGCCGATCATTCTTCGTCGCTACCCCCGGTTGGATGCGCTGGTGGCCACGCTGGGAGACCAAGGAACTGTGGTTGCCACGGCAGGGCGCGTTGTGAGAATCGCGCCTGCGACGGTGCGCGCGGTCGATTCCACGGCCGCCGGGGACGCGTTCAACGGAGCATTGGCAGCGCGGTTGCTCCAAGGCGACGACATCGAGACAGCCTGCAGATTCGCATCGGTTGCTGGCGCACTGGCCGCAACGCGCCTGGGCGCCCTGCCGTCTCTGCCAACGGCGAACGATGTGGAGCGGGAACTGTTCCGGATGGCGCAAGCCATGGAGGGTCCAGGGCGGCGCGCCAAATCCGGAGTGAAACCGCGATAATCGGCTGAACTATGGGACGCAGATTCTGGCGCGCACAGGTCCGTCCGGTTGGACAGACGGTTCCTCATGCCGGATCCATGCAATTGCACGGGAGGGTACGAAGTGATGTTTCGCAAAGATGTCATCGCGCAGAACCTGGATCCTCCGATGTGCCATGCGGCAACCTTGGAGGAACTGAACGGTGGGGAACTTTTGGCCGTATGGTATTCGGGATCGTTCGAAGGTTCCAAAGACTCGGTCCTCATGGCTTCGCGAAGGGACTCAAACGGCGCATGGCAATCGCCGCGCGTCGTTCTCGACCTGCCGGGCCTCCCCGTCGGCAATCCGGTGCTTGACCATGGTCCGCGAGGCCTGACGCTGTATTTTGTCATCCTGTACGGCGCATGGTGGACCGAGGCGAAGCTCTCTCGCATGCATTCTGTTGACGGCGGCCGTACCTGGACTCATCCTGAACTGCTCCGCGATGAACCCGGATTGATGTTGCGCACGAAACCTCTGCGGCTCGGCACCGGAACCTGCCTGTTACCGATATACAGTGAAATCGACTGGAGCCCGTTGGTCCTTCGATCCACCGATCAAGGGTGCTCATGGAGCATGTATGGAGATACGACCGCCCGGGGCAAGGCCATTCAGCCAACATTGACACAACTCAGCAACGGCGCAGTGCTTATGTATACCCGGACGAACCAGGGTACGATCTTCGCATCGCAGTCGTACAACGACGGGCGAAGCTGGACGGCGTCGCAGCCGATCTCTCTTCCCAATCCAAACAGCGGAATCGATATGTTGCGAGTGCAATCCGGCAGAATTTTTCTCGTTTACAATCCGACTGCTCAGGGACGAAACAACCTATCTGTTTCCGCATCCGAGAACCAGGGACAGACGTGGGGTGCGCCGAGAACGGTGGCAGAGGGAACCGGCGAATTTTCATATCCAACTGTCATCGAAGACTCTTCGGGACGTGTTCACCTCGTGTATACGGAGCATCGCATGCGGATTGTCCACTGCGAGTTCGACCCGGAGGAGCTGTTTCCATAACACGAGGCATCACGAAAAAATAGATATTGACAACGGAACAAATTGCCGATATCCTATCGTTAGCTTAGTTAGTTAACGCTAACATTATCAACGTAACGCTCATGCAACAGGAATTTTCTCGCATCTGCCGCGAGTGTTGCAGATTATTGTTCGACGATGTTAGCGGTAACACAAAGGTCGGATTCTCAGACAAAAACCTGTGCCTTACCGTGGTGATGTCTTCGCCAAAGAAGGTGATGCGAACCTGCAGGACTTCCGGTTGGATGTGTGATATAAACAAGGGGAGGGGTACATGTGTTGAATTTGCAAAAACGTGTAGCACTCGCACTGACAGGCGGCGCCATGGCCTTGGGAATTACGGCGGGTTCTGCGTACGCGCAGCAGAAACCGGTTTCATCCGGAAAGGTTGTGGTCTCTCTGTGGTCCTGGAGCCCCGTGTCTTCCACCATGGCCAACATGGTGGCCGCGATTGAAAGAAAGCATCCCAATATCACCGTTGATTTTACGGTTGAGCCCCACACCGCTTACTTTACCTCCTTGAAAGCGGCGGCCGCCTCGGGATCGTTGCCGGATTTGATCGGCCTGTCTCCCGGATCCGTGACACAACAGTACCGACCCTATTTGCAGCCATTAAACGCAATTGCGGGCAAACTGTGGGGTAGTCAGTGGGAGAAGAATTTTGCTCCAGCGTTGGTCTATCAGGCGAGGCTCGGAAATCCTCCGAAGGATTGGAGCTTTTATATGCTTCCCGAGGAGAGCGAGGTCATCAATGTTTGGTATAACCGATCCATTTTCTCGAAACTGCACCTGACGCCGCCGAGAGATATGACGCAGATGATCGCAGATGCGCACAAGATCAGTTCTGCTGGATACATTCCTTTTTATCAGGGAGCAAACACGGGTCTTTTTGACACTTGGGTCTTTATGCAGATCGCGGCGCAAACGGATCTCCCCGGACTGCTGCAGGCGGATGTCGGTCGGCCGACCTGGACT
>JAJYTO010000098.1 GCA_021793015.1 Bacillota bacterium | reverse complement strand
TGGAAATGGGACATGAACCGCTCCATCGAGCCCATCGCATCCACCGTCCGTGCCGTCAGGGGTGTGGCCGAGAACGTGCCGTCGATTCAGCGGAACCCAATCTGCACACCTTTTTTTAGCGCCTTGAGATCGCCGTTGGAATTGACAAGCAGGGGCAGCATCCTCATGGCGCTCGACATGGGGGACTGGCAGAGACGGCACGTTGGCTGGTGTTCGAACGCAAAATTGTCTCGCATCCAACCCTTGCAACCATCCTTTGTACAAAACCAGATGAGTGTATTTTCCTCCACGGGTTCATCCAGGGGTTGTTTTCGAAAGTGCATGATGAGACTCCTCTCTTGACTTGGGGGTCAAAAGAAAAACTGCCCTCAACTCATGTTAAAGACAGAACATGTCAAAAACAGACGCACATGGTGCGCACTGTGTCTTTATATTTCGTTCATTTTTCCGTAACGGAAGCATAGCACATTTTGCCATAGGATGCAAGGTGTCGGGGGATTTGTTGGCGCCCATCCTGCGGGTCTGATTCATGCGGCCGAACGGGGATGCGTCGCACATGGGGAAGGCGCCGTCAACCGCCGATATGGAACATCTCCACTTTTTTGCTGTTTTTCCCAGCCTGCGAACGCAACTCCGAATATCGGTCCCGCCGCTTGCTCCAGATGCCGGACAGCACCTGCAAAAGTTCGCCGTCGTTTGCGCCGTCGCGCAGTCGGCGACGGAGGTCAAACCCCTCGGAGCCAAACAGGCATGTGAACAACTTGCCCTCAGATGACAGCCGGGCGCGGTTGCAGGAGTCGCAGAATGCATGCGTCACCGCGCTGATGACGCCGATCTCCCCCAGATTGTCCGCATATCGATAGCGTGCGGCGACCTCGCCTGGACGCTCTGGCGGGATCGGCGACAGTGGCCACTCTCTGCTGATGACGGACACCATCTCTGCGGCGCTGACGACTTCATCGAGCCGCCAGCCATTGGCAGTGCCGACGTCCATAAATTCAATGAAGCGAACGATGTGCCCCGTGCCGCGAAAATATCGTGCCATGGGGATGATACTGTCCTCATTGACCCCTCGTTTGACGACCATGTTGATCTTCACAGGTGCGAGGCCCGCGCTGGCGGCGGCCTGTATCGCGTCAAGCACTCTGTGGACGGGAAAGGAAACATCGTTCATGGATTGAAAAACCTGGTCATCCAGCGAGTCGAGGCTGACGGTCACACGGCGCAGTCCGGCTGTTTTGAGTCTATGCGCCATTTGTGCAGACAGCAGAGAGCCGTTGGTAGTCAGAGCAATATCTTCAATGCCGGGAATTTCCGAGAGCGATTCGATTAAACGCTCCAGATTGGTACGCAGGAGCGGTTCTCCCCCAGTCAGGCGGATTTTGCGCACGCCCAGAGCGGCAAACAGACTCGCGAGTCGCGTGATTTCCTCGAATGTCAACAGAGCTTCACGGGGGAGAAATGGATGATCGGCGCCGAAGACGTCTCTGGGCATGCAATAGGTACAGCGAAAATTGCAGCGGTCCGTGACGGAAACCCGGAGATCCCGCAAGGGACGGTCAAACGCGTCTGTGATCATGGGTCTCACCTCTCTATAGCAAGAGCGCTGATCTGACAGACCTGACAGGTCGCGTTCATTTCTCTGCGTTCCATTTCTCACACAGATATCATACGGACTGGTGTCTGTCAGCGTCAAGACCATCGGCGGTCTGGCCGTAGGTTTCGTGTCAAAAGTGTGGCTCTGTCTGTGCCGGGCGATTTTTCCGCCGTAGCCAGGCTTGCGGGCATCCGCTGTAATCGTGTCCGGCGCGCGGCGGATCAAGCGTGCTGTGCGTGCAATCCTTCTGCGTGGCCGTTCATTTCAAGGTTGCGTTCGAGCATGGGCCGTGCAATGAGCAGGGCCAGGCTGCCAACGGCCAGAAGCGCGGCGGCGATCCAGAACGGCACCTGCATCCCAAATTGGGGGCCGATGAGACCGCTCAGAATGGGCGCGATGGCTGCGCCCGCCCAGCGCAGAAAATTGTAGGCGCCCGAGGAAATCGAACGCGAAAAAGGCGACACTTCCATGGCCAGAGTGGTGAACAGGGCATTGGCGATGCCGCAAAAGAATCCGGAAATGACGATCACCCACAGCAGACCGTCGCCGCGAACCGCACCAGCCGCCGCAAACACCAGAATCAACCCGAGCAGATTCAACTGCAACAGGCGAATGGGTCCCAGCATGGGGCGCAGCCAATTGACGACAAAGACAGATGAAACGCCGACGAGAATGCCCCAGGCAAAATAGGTAAAACCCAGATCGAGGCTGCTCAGCCCTTTGAGTGTGAGCGGCGAATAGGCCAAAATGGTGAAAAAAGCATAGCTGTACGCGAGCCCGATCAACGCATTTGTCAGCACCGCCTGATGCCGCATGGCCACGAAGAGATCCTTTGCGCTGCGCGGTGGTTCACGGCGCGGCTCCCGAACAAGAAAGAATGTGAGTATGGCCGCAATCAGCATGAGTGTCGCCGTGCCGAAAAAGGGGAGACGCCAGGTGTAGCTGCCGAGAAAACCGCCGATCAGCGGTCCCGATGCGATGCCAAGGCCGAGAGCGGCCTCGTAGAGAGTGATGGCCGACGCCATGCCTCCCGTGGACGCCCCCACGATGATGGACAGCGCGGTCGATGTAAAAAAGGCGTTGCCCAGGCCCCAACCCGCGCGAACGATGGCGAGAAATTCGATATTGGGAGACAATCCACTCAGGGTGGCGAAAACGACGACCAATGTCAGGCCGGTCAGCATGACTCTGCGGCCGCCCAGACGTGTGGCCAGCACGCCCGATATCAACATGGTCACGGCCATCACTGCGATATAGCTTGTAAAGAGCCACTCAACCTGAAATGGCGAGGCGCCCATCGCTTTCCCGATCAGCGGCAAGAGAGGGTCGACGACGCCGATTCCCATGAATGCAATCAGAGTGGCAAACGCCGTCGCCCAGACGGCGGGGGGAAACAGCCTGCGCATGGTGGATCTCTCCCTAAATATTTCGATAGACGAAACAAATGCCACTCTATGATAGCATAGTGGAAACCGGTTATGCGAGTCCGTGTCGCGGCCAAAAACGGTGTCCATTCGTATCGTATACTCAGGCGAGGACTCCGGCGACGTGCGGCGACAAGGCGCGTCCCCGGGAATACCGGGAAGCGATGGACAATGTTTCGGGGCGGACGGGGGATGGACATGACCGGGGGATTCTTCAAACATGGGCAATGGCCGCGGTTGCATGTGCGGACGCACTGGTTTGCGCTGTTTTCCTTTCTGCTCCTTTTGATCACGGGCCTTCTGCTGTTCTTGCCGCAGGTGCACACCGCATTGGTATGGACGGGCATTCCTCTGAAGCATCTCGCCAGACTGGCGCAAGCGAGACCTGAGGCGCGCTACATCGCGTTCTACTCTGCGGACGGCGTCTATACGGACAGTTTGAGCATGGAGCAGGCGGCTCTCCAGGACGTCATGCTGGTGTATGAAATCAATGAAGAGCCGCTGCCGGTGCCGGTGCAACAGGGGTATCCGCTGCCCTGATCGTGCCCGATATGTTTGGCTACAAGTCGATCAAGTGGGTGAATCGCGTCTCCTTTACCGACAGGCGGGAGATTGGATATTGGGAGCATTACGGCTATCCTGTCAACGCCTATATATCCGGCCATGGTCCACAGCAGAGTTAGGCGCTTGCCGACGCACCCGGTGATCCGCAAAGCTCCCGACTGCCTGCACGGCCATAGCTGACTAAGTCGCTGCGGCCCTTACAGTTCCCATGGCCAGGGCAAATTGATCCAGAGATCGACGCGCTCTGGCGAGCGGGATTCCCCGTAGTGACAGAGGGGCCCATAACGCTCTTCGTAGGCTCTCTTGAGCAACCGCTCCCGTTGCGCCAACGTCTTGAAGTCTTTGCTTGCCGCCGCGTCGTCAGGATGGGTGTCGAGATACAACTGAAGATCGACGAGCGCGAAGCCGGTCGTCTGCAGTTCGTGCAACACACTGTGGTAGTAGGGGTCGAGTGTCTGGCCGCTCATTCCCTGTGCGCCTCCCCGTCGCCCTGGATGCGGGCTCGCCAGTGGTCATCGAGCCAGGGGAACAATGTTCCCTGGCGGAGTGCTGCGGGCAGGTCGTATTTCTGGAAGTGTGCGTAGGGAGACGGGTACGGAACCTGGCCGGTTCCCATCTCATCAGTCATGTCCATCTGGTACAGATATCCAGGAAAAAGCAAGTCGTCCTCTGCCATCATCGTTCACGCTCCTGTCGTCTCAGGCGGTTTGCGCTGTATCATATGCAAACGACGGCGATGCGTGTCTGGCCGGGTTGCCGTGGGCGGAAGCGGCGCACTCTGATGCGTTTCCCGAAGGTTTGGAAGCGGTTTCGGGTCAGAGTCTGCGTCCGTTCGATCGTCTCTGCGGACGGACTCACACCGACACGCTGTGGCAAGCGGCTCACTGGACGCTGCCGTGAGGCTCCTTCATGAGGGTTGACTCGGTGTGAAAACCCTTGTATAGTATCAATGTGACATGCGGTCGTGGCGGAATTGGCAGACGCGCAAGATTCAGGTTCTTGTGCCCGTCAGGGCGTGGAGGTTCAAGTCCTCTCGACCGCACCAGATATGGGTTTTTTGACGAATCGTACCTGGCTGATTGGCAGTTAGGCGCAAGATTCGTTGAGGTAGAATGGAGCGTTTTCCCAAGATTAGAATCCTTGGGAGGCGCTGTTTTTGCGTCCAGGAACTTGTACCATCGGCTCATCAAGGTTTCGGATTATGCCCGAACAGTGGGAGAACGCCATGAAGAGGCGGCAATACTATACAATATCTATACAAGCGCGCGTTGACGGAGCGCAAGGCGTGCGGTAAATTGAAATGAGTTCGACGATATGGGCCTGTGAGGGGTGTCTTGACAGAATGAACTGGTATGTGGCAGGCGCGAGCTTTCTGGGTACGGCTGTTGAGTTCGTCGAAGCGCTGACGATCGTGTTGGCCGTTCTCCTCACAAAGGGATGGCGTACGTCGCTTGCCGGGGCGTCTCTTGCCGTCGTTGTTCTGGCTGCGCTGGTGCTGATTCTTGGATATCCGCTGGTGCACATCGTGCAGCTTGGGATTGTCCAGTTTGTCGTTGGATTGCTCATGCTGCTGTTTGGCATGCGGTGGCTTCGCAAAGCGATACTGCGTTATTCGGGGCATAAGGCTGTTCACGATGAGGCAAAGGCGTTTGCGCGGGAACTGGAACGCCAACGCAAAAGCGGCGCAGGCGGAGTGGGCATCGACGGCTTTGGAGCATTGACCGCCTTCAATGGGGTATTGCTCGAAGGTCTGGAATCCGTTTTTATTGTGATCACGGTCGGCTTGTCTGCGGGTGCTTTGCCGTCCGCCGTGGCGGGCAGTCTCGTTGCGTTCGTCCTGGTGGTCCTGGCCGGCGTCGCTTTCAAACGGCCGCTGCAGACAGTTCCCGAGAATACGCTGAAGTTTGTGGTGGGGGTTATGCTCTCGGCGTTTGGCACGTTCTGGGCGGGTGAAGGGTTGGGTATCGCATGGTGGAACCAGGACCTTTCGATCGTGATTGTCATGGCGTTTTATCTGACGGCGTCGCTGCTGTTCGTATCCTATCTGCGGGCAACTCGCCGCTCCGCTGTCGCGGACAGTGTGCACAGCGCTTAGGGGACATGTGATAAACCAAATTTCGGCAGGCGCAGCGCGGACTTTATCACATGTCCCCCAGGACTGCGCGCAACACGTGAGTAAATGGGCTGGGGGTGGCGGCGCATGCGGGCGCTAAAGGTGATCATCGGTCTCATTTATGATGACAAGTGGTTGGTTGGCGGAATTGCGGGGGCGATCATCATCGCCAAATCGTTGGCTGTGATTGGGGTGTCCGGCGCCGTGGCGGGCATTTTGTTCATGGTGCTGTTATTTGGCGCCGTGTTGATCAGTGTCGTACGCGAAGTTCGGACAAAGGGGACGGGATGAGCGGGCGCATAGCGACAATACGGACGGGAGGACTCATCTGACTTGGATCCGCTCATTTCAATCCCGGAGGCGTTGTCGCGTCTGTCAGCACACATTCGCAGCATGGTTGCCGAGCGCATATCACTGCAAACGGCGCACGGGCGCGTCCTCGCCGAGGACATCGACGCCGTCTTCGATTCGCCTGCCTTTGACCGCGCCATGCTGGACGGCTATGCGGTTCGCGCGCAAGACATTCGCAGCGCCACTCGGGAGCATCCCGTTATTTTGACGGTGATCGGCACAGTTCCGGCGGGAAGTGTCCCGGAGATCGACGTGGCAGCGGGGACTGCGGTCAGGACGATGACCGGCGCGGCCCTGTCAGCAGGGGCGGACGCCATCGTCCGGCAGGAGTACGCCGAGGATGTTATGGAGCAGGGCGTTCGTCGGGTAAAGATCATGCGGGCTGTCGGGCGCCTGGAAGCCGTTCAGGAGCAGGGATACGACGCCCGGCGGGGCATGCGCCTGCTCTCTGCCGGAACTCGCCTCGGCCCGGCCGAACTGGCGCTGGCGGCAGCCCACGGATATGCAGACGTGACCGTGCGTTCCAGGGTTGCGGTGGGGGTCATGGCCACGGGCAGTGAGGTGACTGAGGTTGGGCAACCGCTCTTGGCCGGCCATTTGTATAACAGCAACACGCCGATGCTGTGCGCCATCGCCGCTGACGCCGGGGCGGCTCCGATTGCCCTGCCGCCCGCGCCCGATCGTGAGGATGCGCTGTGCGAGCGGTTCGCGGCAGCTTTGCGCACCTGTGATGTTCTTGTGACCACGGGCGGGGTGTCTGTCGGCGATTATGATCTGACGCCTCGCGCCCTCGAACGCATGGGCGTCAAACGACTGTTTTGGGGGGTGTGGATGAGGCCGGGAACCCCTGTGTATGCGGGTGTCTATGGGGACCGGCTGATTCTGGCCCTTTCCGGGAATCCAACAGCCGCGTTTGTGAATGCGCATGTATTGTTGACTCCGACGCTGAGGGCAATGGCAGGGTTCACGGCTCCCCAGCCGTGGAACAACATCAAGGCGTTTTTGCGCCACGCTCCTGTAAAAACTCCAGTCAAACACACGCGGTTCCTGCACGGGCGTTTGGCGGTCGAGGAAGGGCGGTTGTGGATCGACGCGGCGGGCAAACAATCGGCGGCTTCCGTAGGAAGTCTGACTGGAAAGACGGGGTTGGCCCGTATTGATCCTGGAGAGGCGATGGTCGACGGAACACTGGTGAATGTGATCATCACCTAGTCAGGGGACATGTGATAAAGCTCGCACAGCAGTGCGCCTGCCGAAATGTCGTTTGTCACATGTCCCCTGACGTTTTACAGGTATGCCGGGAAGCTGGTTGGCCACAATGGAGATGAGAGGCCGTCGCTCGGCTATCGTTCAACACTCACACCTAGGAGAGCAACTGAATGGTTCCAGCTACCCGTTTCTGGCCCCTGTATCTTGCCGCCAGCATCATCAGCGTCGCCCTGACATTCACCGTATTTCGTCTGCTTTTGGCGTGGCCCATGTCGTACGAAGACGCAACGGTCATCGCCGCCCTTTTCGCGATGCCGGTCAATTGGCTGGTTGGCGAGCAACTCACCTGGGGCGTCTGCGGATCATCCCGGCGTGTGCGCGCGGCCAGATATTACGTGGTTTACAGTGTTGGACTCCTGATCGAAGTGGCGGCGGTGCATGTATTGGGTCATGAGATTCTGATTAACGCCCATGCGGCCAATGCGATCGGTGTTGGACTGAGCCTGCTCTGGACTGCGCCGCTGAACCGCCGCTGGACCTGGGCGCAGGATGTGGAACGCAGAGTCAGGCGCGACGATCGTCCAGGAGCAGTTTGAAAGTCTGTGCGAGCGGCCGAAACAGCGGCAACAGCAGGACGGACGTCATGATGATGGTCATTGTGACGCAAAGGCCGATAAAGGCGGCTTCGGGAACATGCAGCACCGTAAGGTCGGCCGCAAACAGCGCAGGAATGACGCCTGTCTGGCGATTGCAGGCAATAAACGCGGCTTCGTGTCGACTGACTGCGCGCCCGGCGACAAGTTTGGCTCCCGCGACGGAAAGCGGGCGGGCTATCACGATGAGCAATGTCGCAACGCCGACGGCCAAGAGAATGTCCCGAAGGCTCTCGTGAATGGGAAACGACAATCCAAGCAGCAAAAATATATAGCTCCTGTCCGCGAACAGGATGCCATGCAGGGTATGCTGATCCAACCGCTGCAGCGACGCGCTTCGTTGCGCCCGGAAAACGTTCCACCGCGCGAAGCGCGGCCTGCGTGGCGACGCGTTGGCGCTGCTCGGCTGGTGGTGTGGGGGCGCAGGCCGGTTCAAGGGTTGTGCGATCAGTCCCGCGACAAACGCGGACAGAAACAGGCTCGCATGAAGCCACCATGAGGCAGCGGCAATGATCGCGAACAGTCCCAGAGTGCGAACAGTGACGCTTGGCAGCAATGAACGCGAGCGCCGCGCAAACCACCCTGCGGTCACGCCGATGGCCAGCGCCGCCGCAACCTGCGTCCCGGTCTGGAGCACGCTCATGGCGACAGATCCATGATGCTGGCTCTGTGCGGCTAGGAAAGCGATCATAGTCGTCGCAATCATGGCAGACATCGGGTCGTTGAGCGCCGATTCCGCGATCAGCATTTCCCGAACGCGCTCATTGAGAGGCACCTGATCCAGCAGTCAGGCGAGGACAGGGGGGTCGGTTCCAGCCAGCACGGCGCCCAGCAAGAGAGCCGTAAAGAGGCTCATGTGTGCGATGCCCATGCCCCATGTCAACAGGCCAAGGATTCCCGCGCTGAGCGCCACCGCCACGGTGGCCAGGGAAAGCACTGGTTTCCAGATGGTCCGCATCACCGCGGGGGTCAGTTCGGCGCCCCCATACAGAATGATCAATGCCGCCGCTCCCGACAGCAGATTTGGCTGCGCGATCGGAGCGAGGAAGCGTCCCGGATGAAATCCGGCGGCATGGGCGACGAAATCCACGCCGACGCCGACTGACAGAAAAAGCGCCACGTCAGGAATGCCCATGCGGCGGATCAAAGGCACATGGACAAGTCCAAATATGCCAACGGTCATGAGAGCGATCATGGCGAGTGAAATGATGGAGTGCAACATCTGGCGAGTGAATGGGACCCCTTTCGCAATGGCATGACTCTTCACACACTTCGCGGTACAGAGCGAATGCCAGCCGTTCATGTCAGTATAGATGTTGCGTCGCAAACGGTCAAAACACACAATGATGCGATGCTGTGAGTCCAGGATGCCGGCGCGGGGAGGAAGTCAAAGGTGATCCTCGCGCCAAATCCAGATCGGCGGAATAACCGGCGCTCTCGGCAGTGTGGGCGTCTTGGGTGCAGTGAGAGCCGGATTGGACGGCTTCTCGCCGTTCCGTTCATTGTCCGACGCGTCTCCCGCATCGCTCCCAACGCCGGGGGCCAGGCTGTTGTCGAGAGTGTTCGCCGGCCACCAGGGAATGCTTATGCTTGGCTTTCCCGTATAGTCCGTCTGATTGTACTGCAATCGCGCCTCCGGGACAGCGTGACCACTGACGATGATGCGCGTCTGGCGCGGACTGGATGAATAGAACGTAACGCCCCGCAAATCGTCAAGAGTGGGCTGGCGCCAGCCCAGAACCGGATCTCTGATCTGATCGATGTCGATGTCAGCGTGAACGCCTGAATAGCGCACAGTATAGTGAATCCATTGCTGAACTTCATTATACTGGAGCAGGCGGCTCGTGCGGGCGACCAGTATCCGTCCTTCGCGACAGGCGTGCGCGAGGTTGATCAGAGCGAGCAGATTGGCGCCGTAGACGGGATTCTCCGTGTCGTTGCCGCCGAGATGCTGCGCGACAATCGCATACAAATGCCGATTTTCGATCATTTGCAAATGATCGGGGCTCAACTGCTTGGCCAACTGCGCCGGGTTCCAGTTCCACAGGAGATCGCCCAACTGATCGTAGCCATCATCGGTGTAGCGATAGAATCCCCAGCGCTTCACCCCGTCTCTCAACGTGATGGGATACAACATGCTTTTGAGTCCAAACTCACTGTCGCGACGCGTCCAGATATACTGCACGCCGCTTTGAACCATCAGGTCCGCGACATAGTAGGGCGACTGCGTCAGGTCGCCCTGTTGGTATGTGGACTCAGGACTGCCGAAATTGGCCACATTGCTGCGATTGCCATGATTGATCCACACTGTGTAGCGGAGATTGTTTTCGCGCATCGTCCGCAGTGCTGTCTCGGCGTAGCGGCGTTCAAACAGGGTGTTGGTCTGATCGACCATCGAAAAATCGCCCAGACCGTGCAGAGAGTCGATCCATCCGATCCTGCTAAAATGGACAATTGCCCGGGCGTCATGCAAATCATCCGTGGACAGACGGTAATAGTAGCTCATCTGATCCTGCCAAGGCGTATGGCGCGCATCAATGGCGCCGGGGCGATCCGTTCCGACGAAGAAAAAAAACGAGTCCGCGATGTCCAGACCGAGCCCTCTGCCCATGGATGTGTTCGCAAACGTGTTGAGATAACGGTGAATGAGTATAAATTTGCGGAGCGTCATACCGTCTGCGTCGGAGGCGATCGCCAGCATGGCGCGATACGGATACGGGAATTTTCTTTGCATCACTGAACCGTGGCGCACGGGAGGCGTCGGCAGTGCGCCGGTCGCAGCGCTGTGATCGCCAGAGGCATGCGCGTGATGGGCGCGGACGGTCATCCAGCGTCCCAGATGCGCCGAGAAGCCAATGGGCAATTCGACTGTGGCGAGGGCGACCGTTAACAGACCGCTGACAGTCAGGTTGCGAAATGTACCCATGGATGGACCCCTCAACTTCCTGCGAATTCTGGACTCTCGCGTCCACGAACAACATCGCGGGCAATCTGTGCAGATGTGTTGATCCTATGATGCGCTGTGACCTCATTCATGATGCTGGTGAAAGTTGGTGAGATGGGATACGCAAGGGACGCGCAGTCGGGTGTGCAGTGGGCTGCGAAACGGGATCCCAAGGGCGACAGGGGGCGGGGCTGAGGAGCGGGCTGCGAAACGGCTGCAGGCATGGCCGCCGTGAGACAGACTGCAGGCTGACCCGTCGAATGGGCTGCGCGACACACTGTTCTTGTGCTATAATGATGGAGGTCATTCGACGTGGAGAGGTGGTCGAGTGGTTTAAGGCAGCGGTCTTGAAAACCGCCGTAGTCGTGAGGCTACCGTGGGTTCGAATCCCACCCTCTCCGCCAAAAACCAATAAAAACTCGGCTTTCGAGATTTTTATACGGCAACTTTCCTTCACATAAGTTGCCGCTGGGCGTTGGCCGTCAGGCCATGTAAGAGCCTGCCCCCTTTTTGAACAACCTCTATAAGGACCTGTTCAAAAAGGGGGCAGGTAAGCCCCGCGCAGTGCAAGGAAGCGAGCCAAGAATGCGGACCGAGCGTACGTTTTGGGTACGTGAGGGAGTATTCTTGGCGCTGACGCGGCAATGCGCCGGGGAGTTCTGCCCCCTTTTTGAACAACCTCTATAAGTTTTAAGTTTTGGGAAGCCTCTTGCTTCGTTTCGGAGAGTACTTCTGTGGTGTTTTGATGCTTTGGCCGGCTGGGTTTAACGTGTTGACTTCTGTTCTCTCGCTGCATATAATAACAGACAGAATACGCGCTACAGTTCAATGCTGGACTGTAGGACTGTAGGACTGTGAGTGAGAATGGCCGAAGGGGACGCCCCTTCGGCTTTTAATTAAGAGGGGGATCCATGGTGTCAGATCGTTGTGCTGTTTTTCTGGATGGAGGGTATTTGGACAAAATTTTGCTCGATCTGGGGAAAATGAAGATTGATTATTCCAAAATGGTCGTTGATTTGCATAGAGACCTTCCTCTTCTGAGGGCTTACTATTATAATTGCCTACCGTATCAGTCTCCCACTCCAACACCAGACGAACAGCAAAGAGTTTCGGAAAAACAAAAATTCTTTACGTCATTAAATCGCTTGGCGAATTTCACTGTGCGGGAAGGAAAGTTGGCGAAAAGAGGAACAGATTCTGATGGAAAGCCAATTTTCGAACAAAAGCGCATTGATGTACACTTGGCAACCGACTTGGTCATGCACTCTACCAAACGTCTTATAACACATGCTTTATTGTTTGCGGGAGACAGCGATTTTATTCCCGCGATCGAGATTGCCGAGTCGGAAGGGGTGAATGTGCGCTTATTCTCCGTCGAGTCAACGGCAAGCAGGCGTGTGGGCGCAAGGCCTCACGATGAACTTGTCAATGCTGTGGACGAGCATATTCAATTAAAGCAGACTCAACTTGACGGATGGGTGCGCAAGATGTGATTAAGAGGTATGATTCCATTGGCGGTTGGCTCATTCTCTCAGCAATCTCCCTGATCTATGGTGGAATCGATGTCGCCGCATCCCTGTGTCGTGCGCTAACGGAGCGAAGCGCGACGGGGGCCGTCGGAAGCGCGCGCCGCGTTGGCCATAAACCAGGCGGCGGCCATGAGCAGCGCCACAATGGGTGGCGAGTTTGGGTCTGTGCCGAGCCCTCCCATAACGCCGAAATCCATACTGGTCCACCAACTGAACAGGAGCCAAAGACCGGCCGTGAACGCGACCCATGTCCTGAATCGATTTATGATCATGCCGATGCCGATTGCCGCCATGACGCACACGAAGACGGCGTTCAGGAGGAAGGCATGGCCAGCCGCCAGAGCGGCCACGGCATGGATCGGAGCGGCGAGCCATGAAGGCTGGGGCATCGCGGCGGCGGCGGAAAAAAACGGGACAAGATTGCCGGGGCTGTGGAAAGCGGCGACTGGCGACGCCTGCCATACCGCTGAAATTATCCAGTAGCCCCCGAGTCCGATTCGGTTTAACCAGGCGACTCGCCCGGATAGCCAACTCTGTTTCGGGAGCAACAGCAGGATGGCGGCGCCGGCGTAAAAGAGGGCTGAACCGGGGCTTCCACTCAGATTGGTCGGAGTTCCGGTCAATATACCGCCCAGTCCTTCACCAAACACCCAAATGACGAGAGCCCAAAGGATGGACATCCAAAGGACGATTTTGCCCAGGAGCGTATCGGGATCGGCCAAGAGCATTGCGATCCCCAGTCCCGCCTGCATATAGATGGCGCTGATGTTTGCGACAATCGGATGATGGATCCACACAAGAATGCCCTGTTCCATGAGATGATACAGCCACGATGGCTGGTTTTGCTGGGCCATTCTCAGCACCCCGGAAACGAATGCGCCTGTGACCATCAGGGGTTGGGCCTGCAAAACGGCGTCGAGGATCCACAGAATTGCAACACCGCGCCGCAATGCCAGCCGGGCCATCAGTGCAGGGGGAAGGGAACTCCCGGCGTCGTCCCCTTCGCGGCCGTGTTTGTCCAATGTGTCGCTGTTCGTAACCTCGTC
>JAJYTO010000097.1 GCA_021793015.1 Bacillota bacterium | reverse complement strand
GATTGTTTATATATCTCATTATCTGGAAGAGATTCTTGACCTATGCGACCGCGTTGTAGTGTTGCGGGACGGAGAAATCATCAGGGATGGCCCCACAAGCGGATTGGATATCCGCCAGTTGGTTCATGAAATGGTCGCCAGCGATATCAAAGATTTTTTTCCAAAACATAATCGGGTGATTGCCGGGGTTGAACCCATGCTAGCAGTTACAAATCTGACGGTGAAGGCCGATCGCGCCCCGGTGCACAACGCTTCACTCACGGCGCTGCCGGGAGAAATCGTGGCGTTGGCCGGCTTGGCCGGCAGTGGCGCCGCCACTTTGGCGCGTGCCCTGTGCGGCTTGGCGTCGCATACCGGCGCTGTGAAAGTTCATGGGGCAGTGCGCCGCGTCACCAACGCAAGACAAGGATTGCGGGCGGGAATTTCTTACGTCACGAATGACCGCAAGGGCGAAGGCTTGGTCATGACCCTGAATGCTTACGACAACGGAGGGTTGTCGATCCTTCATCTCTTGCGGAACATGGCGTGGATTATCACCGACCGGCGTATAAAAACCTCGAGCGAGGAACAGCTTCGAACCGTGGCGTTCCGTGGCCAGGCGGAGCGGCCGGTCGCATTTCTCAGCGGCGGCAACCAGCAAAAAGTGGTTTTCGTCAAAATGGCTCATCAACGGCTCAAGCCGCGGGTTCTGGTCTTGAATGATCCCACGCGGGGCGTGGACATTGGCGCAAAGAGAGAATTGTACGATCTGCTTATGCAGATGACCCAGCAGGGCATGGCCGTCGTGTTGGTCAGTACGGACCTTGAAGAGATGGTGCAGTTGGCCGACCGGATTTACGTGTTTCGAGACGGCGCCATCGTCCGGGAAGTTCCTCATGGCATCAGCATGCGGGAACTGCAAATTGCCATAGAGCAGAAAGAGGGAGAGGAAGCCCAATGAATCAGGCCAACGACAGGACGACGACATTCCCAGGAACCGTGGGGGGACGCTCTTCACGGGAATCGTGGTGGAAACGCGCGATCCGGACGCGCTATTGGCCCATTGTGCTGGCGCTGGTGCTGTTGATCGGGTATTTCAGCATGACGACGCAGTACTTTCTCAGTTTTAACAACATGGTAACCATTTTATCTCAAGTATCGGTCTTGGGGATTGCGGCTGTCGGAGAAACGATGGTGATCCTGCTGGCAGGGATCGATCTCTCTGTGGGCGCGGTGATTGCGGTTGCCGGCGTGCTTTCCGCTTCGTGGGCTCTAAGCGGGGCGCCGGTTCCGATTGCAATGTTGGCCGCAGTCGGTATCGGCCTTACGATCGGAGTGATAAACGGAGTATTTACCTATATATGGAGAATGGCCTCATTCATCGTGACGTTGGCCATGATGTCCTTCGCCAGCGGCATGGCGCTGATCGTGACGAACGGCAGCACGGTTTTCGGGTTTCCCAACAGTTTCAACGTATTGGGCTCCGCTACAATCGGCGGCATCCCGTTGTCAGTGGGTATATTGGTCCTGGTCTTTGTGCTGGGGCACCTGGTTTTGCGATACACTTCGTTCGGCCGACAGGTTTACGCCGTAGGGGGCAATGTGTCTGCCGCGCGTCTGTCGGGCGTTAATGTCGTCGGTGTGGGCATCGTGGTTTTCGCCATCAGCGGCGGCCTGGCCGGCTTGGCCTCGATTATCGAAGTTGGACGGCTGGCCTCGGCCATTCCGATCGCCGGTCAGGATCTGGCGCTGAGCACCATTGCCGCGGTGATTATCGGAGGAACGTCCCTGTTTGGCGGGGTCGGCACATTGCCGGGTACGGCGCTGGGGGTTTTGCTGATCGGCGTCCTGAACAACGGCCTGGCCATCAGCAACGTGTCGGCGTTTTGGGATCAGGCGATACAAGGAATTGTGATATTTGTGGCCGTCGCAATTGATGCGTGGGTTCAACGGCGATTTGGGGCGCGTAGTTGACAGGGATAGAAAGAACAGATGACCCATTTCCGCCACAGAGGAGAGGTGCAAGTTGGTGAAGAATGCTGCAATAAATCCCAAATCTATGCAAGATGTTCTGGGGGATCTCGTGCAAGTCTCCCGGAACATAGGCGAGGATTCTAAGTATGTTTTGTGGGGTGGGGGAAACAGCTCGGTAAAAATCGAGGAAATCGATTTTCGCGGCCAAGCGGCAGCCGTACTGCGCATCAAAGGCACCGGCGCCGACATGAAGACGCTTACCGTGAACGACTTTCCCGGCGTACGTCTCGATGACATCGGAGCCTTGCGGGAAAGGGAGACCATGGATGACGACGAGATGGCGTCGTATCTCGCTCACTGTATGCTCGACCCACAAGGGCCTCGGCCGTCCATCGAAACATTGCTGCACGGTTTCTTGCCATACGGAACTGTAATCCACTCTCACGCCGACGCGATTTTGGCATTGGCAAATGTGGAAGATCCCGAAAAGGTCATTGTCTCCGCTTTAGGAGATCGAATCGTTGTTGTGCCCTACATCCGACCGGGATTTACCATGGCGAAATCGGCAGCCCAAGCGGTGGACGCCATGCCGGGAGCAGAAGCCATGGTGCTGCTTCATCACGGCCTTGTGACCTGGGGCCGTACGCCGATGGAAGCCTACGAATCCCATATCGATATCGTGCGACGCGCTGAGGAGTTTTTTGAGAATCATCCATATCCGGAGGTTGGCCGGAGAGCGAGATGGTCGCCGGGCGTTCGCGATCAACTGGTTCAACGGATGGCTCCTTTGATTCGCGGGCATTTGGGGGCAAAAGATCCTGTCGTATTGCGTTTTGCGGATGACGAACAGCTTTTGGCCTTCACGGAACGCGATGACTTGGAAGACATGGCCCGGTTGGGAGTGGTAACTCCGGACCATCTCCTGTACACCAAAAATGTTCCGCTGGTTATCCCGGCGCAACCGGATATGGCAGACTCGAATCTGGATGAGATGGTGAGAGAGCGGATAGAACAATATCGAGAGCGCTATGGCCGATATTTTGAACGGTACAATTCTGGCCAATTTGTGATGCGATCCCCGGATCCGGTTCTGGTGATCATTCCGGGAGTGGGGGTGTGGTCTGCCGGTCCCAGTCCCAGTTTGAGTCGGGTTCCTCTTGAGATGTACCAACATGCTGTATCTATATTAGAAAATGTGGAGAAAATCGGTCGCTATCAATCTCTGTCCGAATCTGAAACCTTCGAAGCCGAATACTGGCCGCTGGAATTATCTAAGCTCTCGATCCGTCCGCACGCTCGGGAATTGCAGGGGAAAGTCGCGATGGTCACGGGCGCGGCGGCTGGAATCGGCGCGGCCATCGCAAAGCGCTTGGTCAAAGCGGGCGCGGCGGTCGTGATTGCGGATCGAAACGGCGAACGGTTGCGGGACGCCGTAAAGGTTCTCGCGGCGGAAGGAGGGAATGATCAGGTGTCCGCAGTGGTCATGGACGTCTCGGACGAGAGCCAGGTGATGCAGGCTTTTGAGACGACCGTGCGCACTTATGGAGGACTGGACATCTTGGTCTCCAACGCGGGAACCGCGCCCACGGGGCGCTTGACCGAGATCAGCCTGGCGGAGTGGGAGGCGTCATTGCGGGTCAATGTGACCGGGCATTTTCTGGTGGCCCGCCAGGCCCTTCGCTTGATGAGCCGTCAGAGGACAGGGGGCAATGTTGTTTTTATCGTGAGCAAGAATGCGCTCGTTCCTGGACCCGAGTTCGGCGCATACAGCGTGGCCAAAGCGGCGGAACTGCAGTTGGGGCGGATTGCCGCCATTGAACATGGGGCGGACGGAATTCGGGTCAATATGATCAATCCGGACGCCATTTGGACCGATTTGTGGAGTCCTCAACTCCGCGCTGATCGGGCCAAGGCCTACAATATTCGTGAAGAAGATCTGGAGGACTTTTACCGGCGCCGGTCGTTGCTTCGACGCGTCGTGACTGAGGAAGACGTGGCCGAAGGCGTTTTATTTTTTGTGAGTGAGCGGTCAAGCAGGACAACAGGCGCGGTACTGCCCGTGGACGCGGGCATTCGTGAAGGATTTCCGCGATAGACCGCCATGGCAGTTGGGTCGAATGAGAATGAGGAGGATGAGGAGGATGGCTTCCGACAAGGTTTGGACTGTGGAAGACGCGGGTGCTCTCTTGAAACGCATGGGTGTCTACGACGCTGAGGACAGTCTTGCCGGAGAGGAGATCGGCGATGGCAACCTGAACTACGTCTTCCGGGTATGGGGGAAAGAAAGCGGCCGAAGCGTCATTATCAAAAAGGCCGTGCCCTTTCTTCGCGTCGTGGGCGACAGTTGGCCCCTGACGGAGGAGCGGGCGGCGATCGAGGCGCAAGCCCTGGAATTCCAGGCGCGCGTCGCTCCAGAGCATGTTCCGGCCTTGTATGCGTACAGCCCGGATGATCACGCCATCGTGATGGAAGATTTGAGCCGCCTGAAAGTCATGCGCGGAGTTCTTAATGAAGGACGCCAATTTCCGGAATTCGCCGGCCATGTCGCCCATTTTCTTGCACAAACGCTGTTCTGGAGTTCCGACCGCTCAGGCCGCATTGAAGAAAAAAAGCGGCGGGCGGCGGAAATGACGAATCCCGAATTGTGCCGCATCACCGAAGCGCTGATCTTCACCGACCCCTTTTATAACGCTCCGACCAATCGCATTGAGGGATACCTTGGCGAAGCTGTGGAGGCGCTCTGGCGAGACACCCATGTCTTGGAGAGAGTCTTTTTCTTGAAAGACCGCTTCATGAATGAGGGGCAGGCCTTGGTGCATGGAGATCTGCATACCGGAAGCATCATGGTTGGAGCCGAAGAAACGAGAGTCATCGATCCCGAGTTCGCGTTTTATGGTCCCATGGGGTTTGACATTGGCCTGTTGCTGGCCAATCTGTTTCTCAATATGCTGGGACACGCGGCGCGAAAAACATCCAAAGCCCATCTTGAATACCTGCGGCGGACAGCGCAAACGGTGTGGGTGCAGTTTGCGGAGGAATTCGCCGCATTGTGGAGGGAGACTTCTTATGATGGCATATTTCACACTTCAGGGATCGAACGAGCCTATTTGCGGGGAGTGTTGAGGGACGCCAGGGGCTACGCCGGATGTGAAATGATCAGGCGCACCATTGGATTGGCCCGGGTTTCTGATTTGACGCTGATTGAGCCCGAGGGGTCTCGAAGAAACGCTCAAGAGGCCGCACTCGGTGCGGGGCGCGATCTGATAAAAGGCTATGAGGCCAACGAGGACATCGATTCCGTGCTGGCGGTGGTCGATCGCTGGATGACGGAACTGGAGCGCGGGTGATGGACGTTCGAGATCGGAGGAGGAAGTGACATGAAGTCCGTTTCCGTTGCCGAAGAGTGGTTTACCGTTCGATGGATGAATGGACGTTTGCTGATCATGGATCAGCGACAACTGCCGCAAGCGGAAAGTTATGTTGTATTGGAAACGCTGGAGGATGTATTCGAGGCGATTCGAACGCTCATGGTCAGAGGGGCCCCGGCCATTGGCATCGTCGCGGCGTGGGGTATGGCGCTCGCGGCCAATCAGAGTGTCGCCGGTGATACGCAGAAACTGCTGGAGGAATTGAAACTGGCGCGAGACTATGTCGCAAGCGCGCGGCCCACCGCCGTGAACTTGAGTTGGGCCGTGAATCGCATGATGGCGAAAGCGGAACGCAGCGCGAAGGATGATAGAGCGACAATAGTATTATTGAAAAACGTTCTCATTCAAGAGGCGGCTCTGATTCAAAGAGAAGACGAGGGCGCCAGCCGTGCGATGGGGGAGCATCTGTTGAGTTTGCTTGACAAATCTTACGGCATATTAACCCATTGCAACGCCGGCCAGTTGGCGACGAGTCGATACGGCACCGCCTTGTCCCCGATTTACGTGGGAATCGAGAAAGGGAAGAAATTTCATGTGTTTGTTGACGAAACGCGGCCCGTATTGCAGGGATCCCGGTTAACCGCATGGGAATTGCAGAAACTCGGCGTCGACGTCACTTTAATCTGTGACAACATGGCTGCCGCCGTCATGAGTCAGCACAAAGTCGACGCGGTCATTGTGGGGGCCGACCGGATTGCGGGCAATGGCGATGTTGCCAACAAGATTGGCACGCTTGGCGTGGCGCTCCTGGCCCATCATTATCAAATTCCGTTTTATGTGGCGGCGCCCCTGTCCACTGTGGATCTTGCGGTTTCCGACGGGCGACAGATTCCCATTGAACAGAGGTCCTCCGACGAAATTGTCAAGGGATTTGGAGTTGCAACGGCACCCGAAGGGATATCGGTGTACAATCCGGCTTTTGATGTCACGCCTCACGCATACATCTCGGCGATCGTGACGGAAAGAGGGGTGGCCAGGAGACCGTATTCCGTGTCTCTGCGCGAACAAATGAGGGAGGTCAACCCATGAAAAAGTTCATGAACGAACCGGAACTTTTCGAGGCGGACATGTTGGAGGGAATCCTGCTTGCCCATGCGAAGGAACTTGAAAGTCTCACCGCCGACCATCGGGCCATCGTCCGTCGGTCGAGCCCTGCAGTCGGGAAGGTAGGCTTGGCGACAGGAGGCGGTTCAGGACACCTGCCGCTTTTTTTGGGCTATGTCGGGACAGGGTTGTTGGACGGAGTCGCCGTGGGAGATGTTTTTGCGTCTCCCGGCGCATCGGTCATGTTGGAGACGACCCGGCGCATAAACGGCGGAAGCGGCGTCCTTTATCTCTATGGAAATTACGGTGGGGACGTTCTCAATTTCGATATGGCTGCGGAAATGGCCCGGGCCGAAGGCATAGCTGTCGAAAGCGTGGTGGGGACCGATGACGTCGCCTCCGCCCCCAAGGGAATGGAGGACAAACGACGGGGGATTGCAGGTCTATTTTATCTGTACAAAGCGGCAGGCGCCAAAGCCGAGCAAGGCGCTTCTCTTTCGGAAGTGAAACGGGTTGCGGAGAAAGCCAAGCAGCGGACGCGATCCATGGGCGTTGCGTTTTCTCCTTGTTATCTTCCTTTCAATGGGAAGGAATCGTTCGCTATTGGGGAGAATGAAATGGAGGTTGGAATGGGAATCCACGGGGAACCCGGGATCGTCCGGCTGCCCGTGGAGTCATCCAATCGCATTGTGCATCGAGCCATGGAAGCTATCGAGGTCGATCTTCCCTTACAGTCCGGGACCGAGGTGTCGGTGTTGATCAATGGACTTGGGGCGACGTCGAAAGAAGAATTGTACATTATTTACCGGGATGTTCATCGATGGCTGGCCCAACGCCAAATAACGGTCGCATTCCCCTATGTGGGCGAGTTTGCCACTTCAATGGAGATGGCCGGAATGTCGATCAGCGTCATGGAGTTGGACGAGGAACTGAAGGAGCTTTTAGCCGCACCCTGCGATACGCCATTTTGGAGGCAAAACTCATGATTGCGAAATTTACCGCCGAACAGACGGTCATCATGATGAACAGGCTGGCTGATTTGGTGAACCAGGCGACGGATGAGTTGGGTTCTCTGGATGCGATCCTTGGAGACGGTGACCTGGGTATTTCCATGGGCAAAGGGTTCGGAGCCGTCAGAAGAAAACTTGAGCAAGTTGATTCGGCAAAGGAGACTCCCGGCAGCGTTTTGGCGCTGGCGGGAACGACGCTTGCCGGCGCCGCGCCGTCAACGCTGGGAACTTTGCTGGGATGGGGATTCTTGAAGGCCGGAAATCGCGTGAAGGATGTTCCGGACTTGGATCTTGATCATCTGGCGGATTTCTGCCGGACGATGGTGGAAACGATCAGTTTGCAGGGACGCGCTCGCGTGGGAGACAAAACGATTCTTGATGCCTTGAGCGCGGGAGCCGACGCCTTGGACGCGGCCGCGAAACAGGGGGGATCGCTTGCGCAGGCCTGCCATTTCGCACGGGCCGCAGCCTGGGAAGGATTCCGGAATACAATCGATCTGCAAGCGAAACAAGGGCGTGCAGGTCGATACTTCGAACGGTCAGTCGGTCACAAGGATGCGGGCGCACTGATGGGGGCGCTTATTTTCGAAGCTTTTTCGCAAACGGTCAGCGAAGCAAGGTGAGCCAAGGGTGCAGGGTATAGCACGCATCGCGGTGGCTTGCGCCGCCATGGCTGCGTATGCCGCGCTGGCGCCTCCGGTCGCTCCCGCTCTGGCTGTTGCGCGCATCGCGGTCGTTCGCGGATACGCTGCGCTCTTTGCATGCTTGCACTCTTGCCGTGGGCTGCGCTGGCGTATATGCTGATGACAGGCTGTGGTTCAAGATCCTTCAGGAAGGTCGGATAGGGTGAGTCAGGCAGAGCAATCAAAGGAACAGATTTACCAGGCGGACAGGCGTCGGGTGTGGCACGCGCTGGCCCCGCACAACGAACGCAACCCGTGGGTCGTGGAGAGCGCCCAGGGCGTCTATGTGACGGATTTGGAGGGGCGTACATATCTCGACGCCATGGCGGGCCTGTGGTGCGTCAACATCGGGTACGGACACGAACGCATTGCGAAGGCGGCCTATGAGCAGATGCGCAAGCTGCCGTTTTACCCTCTTTCTGCAGCGCATGTTCCGGCGACGGAGTTGGCTGAGACGCTGACGCGTTGGTTGGGGGGCGACTATCGGTTCTTTTTCAGCAACAGCGGTTCGGAGGCCAATGAAACGGCCCTGAAGGTGGCCCGCCAATACCACGCGCAAATGGGCCATTCCGAGCGCTACAAGGTGATCTCCCGTTACAGGGCGTATCACGGAAATACCATGGGCGCCCTGTCTGCAACCGGGCAGCATCAACGCAAGTATTTGTATGAACCGCTTGCGGTGGGTTTTCTGCACATTCAACCGCCGGATTTGTACAGACTGGCTGAAGGGCGGGCCCCGGAGGAGTATGGCAAAGCGTGCGCAGACGAACTGGAGCGGGTGATTCAGTGGGAAGGACCGGATACCATCTCCGCGTTTATCATGGAACCGATCATCACTGGCGGCGGCATGCTTGTGCCTCCCGACAACTATCTGCCGGAAGTCGCCAAAGTCTGCAAGCGCCACGGCGTACTGCTGATCGTGGATGAGGTGATATCCGGATTCGGGCGCACAGGGAAGCGCTTTGGTTTTCAGCACAGCAGCGTTGCGCCGGATATCGTGACGATGGCCAAGGGAATCACGAGCGGTTACGCGCCCCTCTCAGCGACGGCGGTGGCAGGCCATATCTACGAGGCGTTCAAGGATGTGACGGATCCCAACGCGCATCTGCGGCAAGTCAACACATTCGGCGGGCATCCTGTCAGTTGCGCCGTCGCGCTGGAAAATTTGGCGATCATGGAAGAGCTTGATCTGGCCGCGCGTTCAGCGGTTCTTGGCGACATGATGCTGCGTCGGCTCAAAGAGCTTTACGCCTATGGGATCGTGGGCGATGTGCGGGGCAAAGGGTTGCTCGCGGGCATCGAATTGGTGGCAAACCGCGATACAAAGGAACCGTTGCCGCTTGAGCGCGTCAAGGCGGTTGTCGCCCGGACCAAATCACTGGGCGTCATAGTCGGGAGAAATGGCGACACCGTCGCGGGACTGAACAATGTGGTTACGGTGTCGCCGCCGCTCACCATTGCGGAGGAGGAGATTGATCAGATCGTCGAAGCGCTGACGGCGGCTATCGCGGAGGAAGACTCCAACAACCGATCCAACGATTGAACGGATGCGCAATGATCCATAACCGCATCTGTCCTGCGTCCATGCCGGTCGGCGCGGAGAGGCGGGCGGCGGGTTTCGCCGTTGCGGCTATTGATACTGGAGTCCGCTCTTTTGATGGGTGGAGTTGAATACTTTCGCCGAAGGGTTGAACCACTGCGGTTGAAATACCCAGGGATCGCCGGGACCCGGGATTTGCGTCGCCGACGTTACGAAGTAGAGCCGTGACCAGGTCGGATCCCAATAAATCCACTGGCCCCCGATCCAGGATCGATTCCAGGCGTGCCCGTCGTTGGGGTTGTTGACCTGGACAGGTGAGCCGTTGCTGGCGTAGCCGACAACCATTTGCGTAGGGACGCCGAGCGCTCTCATGAGGGCGTCCGCCACATTGGCATAGTCGACGCAGATGCCGACTCCCGAGGCGAGCGTCTCTTCAGTCGTGCTCCAACCGTACCCGCCGTTGGCCAACAGCGCGCCGTTATATCCGATGTGCTGTCCTTCCCAGTCGTAGACCGCCTGGGCCTGGGCGAGCGGTGAGGTGGTTCCCTCGGTAATCTGTTTGGCGAGAGCCTGAATCGTAGGATCTGTCCAGTTGGCCCACACGGAGGCCAGCATGCCGAGTTGCTGGTTGGTATCCTGACCTTGAAATGTCATGGTGAACTGATTCGACACCGTTTGCTGCTTCGTCGCAAACATATAGTTGAGACTGGTCTGCGCCGTTGTCAGGGGCGGCGCTGCCTGCACCTCATACGAATCGGCGGAGAAGGGGATATGCAGGACGTCTGCGAAGACGCCGGAGGCAGACACGGGAACCGCATAGTCCCACTGGTTTGGGCTGCCCGACGTCAAGCCGAGATCGCTGATCTGAATCCACGCGTCGCTGGGCATGGGCGTTCCGCTCGGTTCCTTCACGACACCGGTCACGACGATGTTCGGATTGTTCGGATTGTAGATGACATCCTGCAATTGGACTGGTGCGTTGGCGGATGAAAACGCCGGCAGTTGAGTCACCGTCTGCAACGCTGAATTGGCGGCCACAACCGCGGCCGTTGGTGCGGCGGATAGAGGCAGTTCGCCGCTCGCAGACACGGATGGGATGACAAATGGCGCGCTGGCGCCGGACCCCGCAGCGGACGTGGAAGCAGAGCTGCCGTTGCCTGCCGTGGAACCTGTCGCCGACGAGTTTGGTTCGGTCGGCGAGGTTGTTCCCGAGGCGCCGCTGCCTGGGGCGCCGCTGCTCGAGGGGCCGTTGCCCGAGCCGCCGGAGGTTCCGTTTTTGGGAGTACTGCCGCCTGCTGTCCCCTTGGTGTTTTTGCCGCCGCCCGACTGACCCTTGCCGCCGCCGCTGCCCGCGGTCCGTTGCGCAGACAGGCTCTGCCTCACATGCGCCGCCAGCGTAAACATCTCGACACGGCGGAGCCAGACCCCCTGCGGCATGCCTTTGAACCAGCCGAGCGAAACGGCGTAGAGGTAGGGGGACAACCCATGTGTGTCGAGTCGCAGCAGACGGACGATCCCCTGCGCCGCGACGCCGCGCGACAACCGATCTTGCACGCCGAAGTAATGGCCGGCGTCTGGCTGCACGATTCCCAGCGCAACCGCTTGACCAAGCGGAATCAGCAGGTCTGCAGACACGTCGCGGTAGCGATGTTTGGGCAATGCGCCGATTGGTCGCGGGCGCTTAAAGGTAGCCATGGCCCATTCTGCAAATGACCCTTTGGTTTCAAAAGCGAGCAGATGAGACTGCGCCGTTCGTTTCCCGGTCTTCTCAATCAGCATCGTTGTTGCGTGTTCATGTGCGACGCTCAGGTGAGCAGAACCTGTTGCAGTTTGGGCGTGCGCAACCGTTGCCGAACCGAGTATGATTTGGGAGCCAATCATGAGCGTTGCCACGGCAGAGTATGAGAATGGCGCCGTATATCTGAATATATGGGAGTATTTCATAATAATAAGAGGCCCTCTTCCCGTATGGCGCGTACAGTTTGATTGAATACAAGTATAGCACGCCCGCTTTCGAGAAGAAGGCCCAAATTATTGGCAAAAAAAATAACCCCCCAGGGGATGGGAGGCGCCGAAATCGCTTAAGGTGTCAAACTACCTTACAGCTTATTCACATTGGCGGCTTGAGGTCCGCGCTGACCTTCTACGATGTCAAATTCAACCTGTTGACCTTCTTCGAGCGTACGGTAGCCTTCGCCGTTGATCGCGGTATAATGGACAAAGACGTCGTTGCCGCCATCGACGCGGATGAAACCGTAGCCTTTCTCACTGTTAAACCACTTGACTGTTCCTTGCACCGGAGAAGCCCCCTACAGAAAGTACGAACGTACTTGCTTAATTTGCCTGCATTTCTAGCATATCATTGAAATATTAAGATGTCAAACGATTTCTACTTTTATGCGTCTAATAAATAGCTACAGAACAGGGACGGCGGCGGACTTAAAGCTTGATATTGCCATTGTCGCCCCCCGGTCAATCAAGTATGATGAAATAGCACTCGTCCAATAACAATTGGAGAGAAAGGGAGAAGGCTGTGAAACCTTTACTGCGTTCTGTGTCGGGTTACGGGGTGGGACTGCTCATCGGCGGCATGGTGTTTGGCGGCATCACATTTGCCTCCACTGGCCTTAAACCCATACAGGTTCACTACGCAAATATCAAGATCGCTGTGAACGGGAAAGTGATTCCGACCAGCGCGGAGCCATTTATCTATAACTCTAACGTCTATGTCCCGATCAGCACGATCGGCCATGGTCTCGGCGCCCAGGTGAACTGGGTGGGAAAGAACCATGAAGTCACCATCGCGCGAACGCCGCAACTGAAAACGCAGTCGGGCGCCCTGCTCTATTATGGCTCGCCGGTTCTGTGGTACGGCAGCACACATACATTCTCCTACAAGGGTCAGTCTTATGTATCGCCCATGGCCCTGGCCACGGTTCTCGATGAACCTGTATACGTTGATCCGAAGACGCTCACCGCCTATATCGGACAAGGCCCCTCGTCCGGCATGCCGCTCGTCGACTTCCCGGATGTGCGCGACTATGGCGACTATGCGGTGGCAAGCAACGGATACGTGGGAGCCATCACGGGATGGAACAATGGACAATCGCAGATCGCGGGCCAATTGTACCCCAACAGCAACGGCAGGTCCATCCTGTGGTCGTCGGCAGGCGGCAATCCGCAGGTTCCCGGCGTCACTTACAATCTGAACGACAAGTATACATCGCTGACGGGCCTGTTTGGGGTTGATGACGCCTCTGGTTCGAGCGACCAGTTGCAATTGACGATTACCGGCGACGGCCAGCAACTGTATCAGTCGCCCTGGATGTCCAAGGGTCAGGCAGCCACTCCAGTCGAGGTGAACGTCAGCAATGTCCATCTCCTGACCGTGGCGTTTTCCGTGAAAACCTCTTCGGGAGCCATTTATTCCATGGGACAAGCCGTGCCCAAGGGAACTGCTGTTAACGCTGATTTTGTCGACGCCATGGTGCACTGACCGCTCTGCGGCCAGACCTTGACGACGCTGCGCGCCGCCAACAGCAGGAAGAAGGAGGCGTCGCAAGGTTTTTCACGGACGCAAGGCCCGCTCAGGGAGGAGTCATATATTGCGCCCGTCGCGAGTTTAGCGACAGCGCTGGACTCCCGCCAGGACGGATCAGGCATGCCGCTGCAGCGAGTATTAGCGGCCTTTAGGCCGCGGCTGTCTGAGCGGCAGCGGCATGCCTGATCCGTCCTGACAGGCAGGGACCACCGTATTTTTATACGGCAACTTGCCTTCTGATAAGTTGCCATGCGTGGCGATGGCCGTCAGGCCATGTTGGTTTCGG
>JAJYTO010000096.1 GCA_021793015.1 Bacillota bacterium | reverse complement strand
CGCGGGGGTTCCGGACACCAGCGCCGTTCCTGCCAAAGCCAGTGCGGCAATACTCTGTGCAAATGCATGATTCATATGGCGAAGCCTCCCTTTCATTTTGACAAGCCAAGAGTAACAGGCATACCTGATAAGCACTTTAGACGCAGATGAGATATCGCTCATGTGCCATTAGAAGTCTCTAAGGTCATAAGAATGCTTGCGCGAGCGCCGAACCAAACGCACCATCCGTACTTCTGAACACACGGAAAGAAGATTCCCCGAAACCAGCGCGGCGTTCAATCTGGGCGCCTTAATCCAGGAATAGCTTCCCAAAGTCGCCAGACGATATGCGGGAGTGGATGGCAGCAGGAGGCGGCGTAAGATGGTCCTCTCTACAGTCGACTTGGCGCATACGACGCAGGAAGTTCAATCTGAAACGTCGTTCCGCCGCCCGCTTGGCTGAACACTGTGACGGTGCCGTGGTGCATGTCGACAATCGCTTTCACGATGGAAAGCCCCAGGCCGGAACCGCCATGTTGGCGATTGCGAGAGCCTTCCACGCGATAAAACCGTTCGAACACGCGGGCGAGTTGGTCAGCGTCAGCAGGTCGTTGACAAGCCGCGCCAGTCGCTCTGACTCGCTCTGCATGCTGGAAAGTGCCATGTCCAGTTGCCCTGGATGGCTCGCCGCGCCTCTTCGCAGCACTTCAATAAAACCGTGGATGGACGTCAGCGGCGTACGTAACTCATGCGACGCATCCGCGAGAAACTGCCGCATCTTCTCGCGTAGGGTTTGTTCAGCGACGAACGATGTTCGAATACGCACAAGCATTTCATTATACGACCGGGCCAAGCGACGAACTTCACTGGGCCCAGAGGTGTCCGAAAGGCGTTCGCTCAAGTTGTCGACATCGGTCTGTTCGAGTAGTACGATCATCTTGGACAGTGGCGACAGGGTTTTGCGCAGCAATGGCAGGTATGTGGCGACTCCGATCACCAGCGTCACGGATGCGCCGAGCAGGTACGTCCATAGGGTTCTGCGCAACATGTCGCGGATAGGACGCAACGAGGTGTCCATCTGCACAAGCCCAATCGATCCTCCGGGCGGCCCAAGACGGTGCAGGACCACGAGGTCGGATTGGCCAGAAGCCACGGTTGTGACAAAAAACTCGTCCGGCCGCGGCCCGGACATCAACATATTTTCATAGGTGAGGCTGGAGAGTTCCGGGATGCGGTTCGCTCCTTTTGGCCCCGGTCCGGTGTACCTCCAGATGACTTGCCCGGCTGATGAGATTAGAATCAGACTAGTATCCGGTTGGAGAATTTGCGAGAGTGATTGCGCCGAGTCCTTGGAACTCGGACTCTGAACCAAACCAGCCCAAGTCTGTTGAGGTATTGCGCGGATTTGCCTGGATAGGGTGGAAGCGGTGTAGTGGTACATAAATTGACGCATCACGGTATACTGAATGGCGCCCGTCAGCAAGAGCAGCGCAGCAAACAAAACGAGTGCTCGGGAGAGCAATTGAACACTGAGAGACTGCGGGAGAAACCGGGATACGTTTTTCATTCTGTGTCGACCCGATAACCCACCCCGCGAACGGTGCGAATCAGCTTATGCTCTTTGTCCTGCAATTTTTCCCGCAGGGAGCGGACATAGACTTCTACAATGTTCTCCTCGCCGCCAAAATCGTAACCCCAGACTTTCTCCAGAATAATTTGTTTGCTCATCACGAGATCGTGATTGAGGATCAGATAGCGAAGTAATCTATACTCAGTCGGAGACAGTTCAAGGAGTTTTTCCTGATGCCGGATTTCACGCCGTCCACTCTCCAAGCGGAATGGTCCGTATGTCACTACGTCGGCAAGCTCAGGAAATTGGGTGCGAACACGTGCGTGAATGCGCGCCAGTAATTCTTGAAAACTGAATGGTTTCACCATGTAGTCGTCGGCCCCGCCATTTAACCCGCGAACGCGATCCGACACCTCTTCTTTCGCAGTCAGCATGATGACCGATGTACGGACGACAGATTTGAGCATCTGGCACACTTCGTAACCATCCATGCCTGGCATCATCACGTCGAGCACGACGACGTGCGGTTGAAATTGTCTTGCCGTGGAAACGGCATCAAAACCGTCATTGACTGCGCATACCTGGTAGCCATCGTGAACCAGTCCGAGTTCGAGAAACTGCGTAATGTTCGGCTCATCGTCCACAACTAACACGCGAATCAGCGCGTTGTCGAGATCCGTCATGATCCGTCAACTCCTGATCCTCATTCTATAGATTGTTCGGAAAAGGGTCAACCGATCCTGCGGTTTGGCAGGACTTACGCATCTTTCTTCCAGTCAGAACCCATTCGCCCAATGCTCTTCGAACCGTATCGCGGGAAGGCGACCTCTTCCCACGCAGAATCATTTTCCGATGATCGTTGTCACGCTTTACCCGACCCATCCTGTACCTGGGAGTCTGTCCGACGAATCACACAGACCAACCCAACTTGTGGTAACTAAACTCTTGGATGACCTTTTGTTGTAAGTTGTCGATCCTTTTGGGCGCCGTCGGGATGGCGAATGGCGAGTCAGGAGGTCAAACCTATTGACTTCGCCCTTCGCAAAATGGCGTCGGCGAGGATCTGTCCAGCAAGCACATGACCAGCCTTATTCATGTGCCAGTTATTGGACGCGTAGGGTTTGTAGGACTGATGGTGATCCCTTAGGTATGTTTTCATGGCATTCAACAGGTCAAACACGTGGACGTGTGTGCTGTGAACGGCGCGTGCTCCTAAGATTTCGCGGTACGCGTACACTCTTTCGAGCTTCACGTCATGTCCAACATAAGTTGCAGGGGTGACGGGAGGGGTGACTATCCACACATCAGCACCAAATTTGACGGCCATGGACACTTCAGATTGGATTACCCTCTGAAACATACCCTCAGGGACCCTTCTGGCGATACTGTTTAGAAGTCCCCAGGAGATGATGACTACGTTAGGTTTAACCGTATGAAGCAGAGGATCATATTGGGGTGCCAGCATTGTAGGAATATCACCGCTCTTCGCTTTGTTGACGAACGAGATCGGAATGTTTAAAGTGGTAGAAACAGTACTCAACGCTCGCGTGAGATAGCCATCAAGTTTAGGAGCATCATAACCTTGGGCACTCGATCCGCCGACGGCCATTACCGTTAACTTGCGTTGCTTGCTGACGGCGCTTTTCGTTGAGGCGGCGGTGACCAGAGGGTGTCCACGCTTTGGGACTATGTTCGATATGGCTGGTTTAGCGGCGTCCGTCCATTTTGAAGCCTGAATATTTGGAGAGAAGCTGAGTGCAACGGCGCAACAGACAGTAGCCGCACCATAAATTCGAGTCCATAAACGCATGTGAACACCTCCAGAAATTATGGCGAACCTGCACCCTGACTCTACAGGTTCTTTTTAGGATCTTTGCGTTTTTTTAAATCGCGATTTGGTTCTGGCCATTCGCGCGTTGCTTTTTTGTGATTTGCCTCCCGCCCAGCGCCCAGCCTTCCGGATACAACTTTCGTGCAATCCTGGACACCTGTCTAAACTCCTTTCTCAGCCGTTCATGCTCTTCATCGCCACTTTTCCTGTCGTATACCGCGTTGATCTTCAACCCCATTGTGTCAGCTTTCCGATCAAAACTCGCCTTCGCCCGTCGAACTGTGCGCCCAAACGCGCGATCCTCGCCCGCCGTTCCCGAGACAACGACCGGATGAAGTCTAACATACGTCGTTTCTCCCCATGGCGTTTCCATGTTCCGCTGATCCGCCGAATCACGATGGCCGTCATCTTGGTTGTGACAAACTCGACCCGCTCATCCATACCGTCCACACTAATCAGCGCCAGTTCCAACAGGGTCAACTGATGGTCCAGTCGGGCGAGTCGACGCTGCGGGAGTGTGCCGTCATACACCGCATTCGCTTGAGGTATGCAACTGATTCGCTTCTGTGTGATCTCTACACGCTCCGAGTGCATCCATCAACAACTCCATTTGCTCTGTGCGCATGCGGCTGACGTGACGCCTGCAAGGGAGCAGTGTCCGCGACAGCAACGACTGCCATGCGAAGAATTTTTCTCATATTTCAACCTCCTGTTCAATAAAATGGTCGATGCCGCGCTTTACCCGACCCATCCTGCACATGTGGCACCCTCTTATCATTGCCTGCCGAACTGAGATTGACTTGAAAGACCGCTGAATGTTTGCTGAAGGAATTTTTCCAGGAGGGGATCTTGCTCGATGTCTGGAGATTGACGGGTAAAGAGCCGCCTTCGATGAACTGAGCGCAGCGGGTGGTTTGTATGTGCATCTGATGAGGGGTGATTAGCCTCGTGAACTTGCGTTTAACCTTTTGATTATGTGAGGTTGTCCGAAAAGGGTCGAGAACTCCGCGTTGCAGGAGCTCGGCTTGCGCCGGACAGGCGTGCTCATGTACCGAACATGTACACTCCGCGCGCCTGTCCGGGCATCACCAATCTCCCGCAAGCGTCTTACCTCGACCCTTTTCGGATACGCATTATGTGTTCTCCTTGGCGCTGCGGATCTGCTCATAGATCACTTTGATCACAGCGACGATCGGCACCGCGAAAATCAGGCCCATGACGCCGCCAACTTCCCCTGCCAAGAGAACTGCCAAGAGGATGAGCAGGGGGTGGAGGTTCATTGTTTTGCCCATGATCCACGGCGAAAACACATTGCCTTCCATTTGTTGCACGATGAGATTGACCAACAGGACTTTGATCAGCATGGTGTGTGAGATTCCCAGCGCCATGAACAGCGCCGGCGCCGCTCCGATAAACGGACCGAGGTACGGAATGACATTGGTCAGCGCCACGATCAGGGACAGCAGAAGCGCGTAGGGCATCCGCATCAGAAGCAGACCGATGAATGTCGCCGTGCCCACAAGCGTCATGACGAGGAACTGACCCCGCACATATTGGCCCAAGGAACGATCGACGCCAGCCAGGATTCCCGCCACCGTAGCGCGGGAATCCGACGGGAACCAGCGCACGATAAGAGTTGTGAATAGAGAATAGTCCTTCAACAGATAAAAAACGAGAAACGGAATCACGAATGCCGTTACGGCGCCCCCAATCAGATCCTTGACGCCAATGAGAGTCTGTGAGAGTCCGGCCACCAGACTGGCCTCCACATTCCCCATGGCCTTTTCAAGTCCGAGTCGCACGCCGTTCGGAAGCACGCGGGCGGCAAACGACAGGCGGTCCAGCAGATCGTCAAACGTGGACACATAACTCGGCAATTGACGGATGAATGTGCTCGTCTGCTGTATGAGAAGAGGGAGAACGTTCTGCAACAGAAGGACCATGAGGATGGCCATTACAGCGTATACGAGCAGGATGCCTACCGTGCGGGGAACGCGCCGGACGGTCAGGACATCGACGATTGGCCGCAGCACGTAGGTCGCGATTATGCTTATCAGCAAGGGCAGCAGAACTGTCCAAAGCACATTCCAGATGTCAAAAAAGAAACCGCGCAGTTGCCCCAACAGGGTCAGGCAGGCCAATACGATCAAAGACAGAGACGCTGCATACAGCGTACGATCTTTGCTATCGTGCAGCTTCATGGCGCAAGAGCCTCCGTGTATCGAACTGGACGAGCAAGCCGCATAGGACAGTATATGCCATTCGCCAGTTCGCTACTACCGAGACGCCGCGGCGCTCCCGCATCCATTTCGACTCGCATAAGCGTCAGTTTCCTCAGCGGGCAACAGTTACTCCGTCAGCGCGGGCAGCGGGTTCAGTTTCAGTCCCGTCTGTCGGCGCGGACGTCGGATTCAGTCTCTGCGCCGTCAGCGTAGGCAGCCGTATCAGTTTCGGTTACATCGCCGCGGACCCCCGCCCCAGCGCCGTCGGCGCCGATGTGCACGGAACGGGCGGAATCGGCGGCGGACACAGATCCGCCCTCATGAAGTTCCGCGCTCGACCCCTCCGCCAAAGACAATCGCTCGCCTTCGCCAGTCTCTGCTTCCGTTCGGTCGGACCATGCGGCACGCTGCGCTTTTTCATTTTTTGACTCGAACTGTTCGTACTCCTGCGCGCGTTGCCGTTCCAGTTCCAGGTTGCCCGCCCGATCCTGTCGCTGATCCAGCTTGCGCAAGAAATCGTCAGAAACCTTACGACTCCTGCTCTGCAGCAGATAGAGCACTCCAAAGGCCGCCAGGGCGATTACAACACGTCCGGTCGTCAACACCATGACAGGATCACGCTCCTTTTCACTCAGGTACGTTGTTGCCCGCGGCGAGTGGCTTGTCGCGTACAGCCGCCCGCCGCACAACGCCTCAATCACACGTCGACGCGCAGAATCGGGTCGCAGGACTAGGGGACATGTGATAAACCCAATTTTGGCAGGCGCACTGCGCCTGCTGTGCGGACTTTATCACATGTCCTCTAGTATACTGCACCTCAGACGGAACAAAAACACACCATCGAGTGGGCGCGGCTTCCCTCCCCTGCTCACAGAACATTGAATTCCCCCATTGCGCTGCGCCCGCATGGAGAGCGCAAGGTTTGAGTATTTTGAGTATAATGATGCGAGAAGCGTTATCCCGGAAAATCGCCGCAGGCGCATTTTCGACCCGGTGGTTGGTGCTGCGACGCAGCACCATGAAAATTTATCATGGTCGGCAGCGCAATGGACCTGTACACACGGGCCGGACCGGTCGAAGATCTGACCGATTTGCCTGGAAGTGGCGTGGAAGCCCTGGCTTTGCCACGGTGCGAACGCCAAAATTCCTGTACGAAAGCGCCGAGACGAGCAACTGGCAAACCGATTGCGGCAGTTCTATGATTGGCCGGGAATAGTCGGCATAGGAGGGACGGAGAGTGGCGATTCAACGAGTGGAGCATGTGGGCATATTTGTCCGCGACATGCAGGAATCCATCGCTTTTTATGAAACGGCGCTTGGCATGGAGGTGAAAGGCAGGCTGCGGCACAACAATGAAGCGGTGGAGCTTGTTTTTTTGGGCTTCCCGGACCAACATGAACGAATCGTGGAACTGGTGGCGGGCCATGGAGATGAATTGCCGGAAGCGGGAATCGTGAATCATCTTGCCTTCCGGGTCAGTGACTTGGAGAGTGAGGTCAGCCGCCTTCGCGGACTCGGGACGCGTTTTTTGCGCGAGGACATCACGACGCTGCGCGATGGGTCGCAGTATATATTTTTCGCAGGACCTAACGAAGAACGGCTGGAACTCTTCCAGCCTGCAAACGGACGCTGAAGGCGAACGCCTTCACGTCGAAAGGCGCCGTTCACAGAGCTGAAAGTCGCCGCAGGCGAATTTTCTTCCCGGTTGTTGGTGACGCGAAGCGGCATGGATGTCTATCCCGAGACGACGGCGGACGCATCCTCGGCACTCGCAGTCAAGGAATCCGGGGGCGCAAACGCCACCAGGCTGCCGTCTTCATCCACGTGATACAACTTTACCTCGTCGCCCACCAGAGCAAACTCCATAAAACAATTCCAGCAGTAAAACTGATTGTTGCCTATCTTCCCAATATCACGGCAGTTGCAATGCGGACACCGTTCCATTTCAGCGCACTCCCTTATATCTAAATTTCAATATAGCTCAGGATAACCAACTGTTTACAGTCGTAATCGAATTCCCTCATATTGTCCAGGCGGTCCGTGCGGCGGGTGTAAACAGAGCCAGCGGCATGGCTACTCCATGCTCACCGTTTCAGCGCTCCCGCGTCTGCTGCACGCAGTCGGGAAACCGCATCTGCCGTCTGAGCGACCGCTCGGTCGACTTCAGCGAAGGTATTGAACGACGAGAAACTGAATCTCACCGACGATCTAGCATCATCCTCACTGAGTCCCATGGCCCGCAGGACATGCGATGGCAGAACGGAGCCGGCTGTACAGGCTGATCCCCCTGATGCCGCGATTCCCGCAAGATCGAGCAACATTAAGAGATTTTCATTCAGTACGCCGGGAAACAGCACATTGCAGATTTGTTTAATCGCGCGTTCCGGACTGTTCAACCGCCACTCCTCAACGTTGCGGCTTAGCCCGGCCAGAAAACGCTCCCGCAACGCCAAGAGATGCGTGTTACGCTTGTCCCGCTCCGCCAAAAGCAGCTCCACCGCTTTTGCAAAGCCGACGATGGAAGCTACGTTCTCTGTTCCAGCCCTGCGATTTCGCTCCTGGCCACCGCCGCGGATAATGGATCGAAACGGCGTTCCCTTTCTCAGATAAAGCGCTCCCACTCCCTTGGGCCCAAAAATCTTGTGCCCACTAAAAGATAATAGTGACACAGGTATCGAGCTTACGTCAATAGGCAGCGGCCCGAGTGCCTGCACGGCGTCGCTGTGCAACGGAATTCCTCGCTCCGCAAGCCGTGTCGCCAACTCCGCGACAGGTTGGATAGCCCCTGTTTCGTTGTTCACCCACATCACGCTGACAAGTGCAGTATCGGGCCGTACAGCGGCCAGGACAGCATCCTCATCGACGATTCCAGAGGAATCCGGGAGCACGACGCTGACTTCGTAACCCATCTCTTCAAGCAGTTCACAAGTATGCAGAACCGCATGATGCTCAATCGCCGTTGTCACCACGTGGCGTCCTTCGGAAGCTCTCAGAACACCGAGCAGGGCGAGAAAATCCGCTTCCGTGCCGCCGCCCGTAAACACAATCTCTGAAGCGGCGGCGCCAATCGCCTCAGCCACCTGCGCGCGGGCGTTTTCCACCGCCATTTTGGCTGCTTGTCCAGTCTGATGCACACTGGACGGGTTTCCATACACCGAAGACAGATACGGCTGCATGGCTTCCAAAACCAAAGGGTTCGGCGCCGTAGTAGCGGCGTTGTCCAAATAGATCTGCTGCATGCTGCGCCTCCTCCCGCATCCAAGCGCCGTCAAATATAAAACATCAGAGCCGCTCCGTCAGTTTTTCCCCACATCTCAATCAGGTCCGCAATCGTGGTGGAGTCCATAACCTCTTCGATGCTCGTTCGCAACCGTTCCCAAAAAAGGTCCAACCCATCGCCGGATTCATCCACGACGGCGACGGGGCCCTCCAGAATGCGCAACACTTCTCCCGCGGTGATCTGCGCCGCAGGGCGCGACAATAGGTAGCCGCCATAGGCGCCGCGGACGCTTTTGACCAGGCCGGCGTTTCGCAACGGCGCAATCAGTTGCTCAAGATAGTGATCGGAAAGACGCTTGCGCTCAGCGACTGATTTGAGAGAGACTGGATGATCATCCGTGGCCGCCCCCAAATCAACCATGAGCAAAAGGCCATATCGGCCTTTGGTAGAAATCTTCACATAGGTTCACCTATCCCGAAAATACGGTGGTCCGTGCCGGTCGGAGTCATATATTGCGCCCCTGCTCAGACAGCGCTGTCGCTAAACTCGCGACGGGCGCAATATATGACTCCTCCCTGAGCGGGCTTTACGTCCGTGAAGAACACTGCCGGCGCCTTTTTCATCCTGCTGATGGTGCTGGGAGTCTATCCTGAAAAATCGCCGCAGGCGTATTTTTCTTCCCGGTTGTTGGTGGCGCGCAAGCGCCATGGAGGTCTATCCCGGAAAATCGATGGTCCCTGCCTGCCAGGACGATGAGATTTTGCTTCGCAAACATAGACAGGAAATCCCATGCCCTGTGATTTCCATTATACCATACTTTTTTGAACGCAATTGTGAGCAAATTAGGATTCTTGGCTTTCCCCGGCGTCGGCGGCTCCCTTTCGCGGTCTGATGCGAGCCTCGGTGCCCTGGTTTGTCGGTCTGTAAAATGTATCCTGCGCAAGTTCCTCCGGCAGGTACGTCTGCTTCACATAGTGCCCGGGAAAATCGTGCGGATACAGATATTCGCTCGCGTCGTCCCCGTCTCTGGCAAAATGGCGGTCGCGCAGCCACGACGGAACCTGCGCATGCGGAACCCTGCGCAACGCCTCTTCGACACGGGCGAGCGCCAGGACGACACTGTTGGATTTCGGCGCCTCGCACACAAATATGATCGCTTGAGCGATGGGTATCCTCGCCTCCGGCAAACCCACCTGTTGCAGCGCCTGTAACGCGGCAACCGCCTGCAGGAGCGCCTGGGGACTGGCCAGTCCGACATCTTCGCTGGCATGGACGATCAAACGGCGCACCGCAATGACGGGATCGACCCCAGCCGCGACCAGACGGGCAAACCAATACAGCGCCGCGTCACTGTCGCTGCCGCGCAGCGACTTTCCAAACGCGCTCAGCAGATCGTAAAACACCGATTCATCAAACTCGGCGCCCACCCCCTGCAGCGCTTCCCTTGCATCGTCTGCGCTGATCGTGCATACTGCGGAATCGGAGACAGCGCGAAAATAGCTGGCCTCAAGAGCCTGCAACGCCTTGCGCAGATCACCGCCCGAACCGTGGACCAGCAACTCCATGGCTTCCGGCTCCACATTGATGGCGTTGCGGCCCAGCCCACGCTCCTCGTCGCGCAGCGCCCGCGCAAGAGCGATCCGGACATCCTCCACAGAAAGCCGCTGCAGTTCAAATACCTGCAGCCGACTGAGCAGCGCGCGCGTCAGGCAGATGCGCGGATTTTCCGTCGTGCTGCCGATCAGGTACACGACGCCCCGCTCCACAACGGGCAACAGCAGATCCTGCTGCGTCTTTGTGTAGCGATGAATTTCATCGACAAACAAAACCGTATCTGCACCGTACAGACGCTTTTCCTGTTCCGCCGCCGCGAATACATCGCGAAGATCCTTGGCGCCGGACGCCACCGCGGACAGTTCCACAAAGCGGGCGTTCGCGGTGTCCGCCAGCAACTTGGCGAGTGTCGTCTTGCCCGTGCCTGGAGGACCCCACATGACCAACGACATGAGTCGCCCTGCATCATGGACGCGACGCAGCATCCGACCCGCGCCCACCAGGTGTTGCTGACCCACAAATTCATCCAGATGGCGCGGGCGCATACGTTCGGGCAAAGGAGCGTCAAGACGATGGGCCTCCATGCTGCTTCACCTCGCCCGTGAACAGAACGCGGCTGCCGCCACCGTATCGTCAATGTCTTCCTCGCGAATGTCGAGATGAGTGACAAAGCGAACAGTGGAGCCGCCAAACTCGGTGGCCAGCACGCCACAGCCGGCGAGCGCCGCCACAAATTCCGACACGGACATGCCTACGCTGGAGACGTCAGCCACGACGATGTTCGTTTCAACGGCGCTCACGTCGACAGCGATGCCCGCAACATTGGCCAGTCCTTCAGCGAGACGCCTGGCGCGTTCGTGATCTTGCGCCAGCCGCTCCACCATTTCCGTCAAGGCAATCAATCCAGGCGCGGCGATAACGCCCGCCTGACGCATCCCGCCGCCGAGCGCCTTGCGCCATTTGCGCGCTCGTGCGATCACATCGCGCGTTCCGACGAGCAGCGATCCAATCGGGGCGCCCAAGCCTTTGGAGAGGCAGATCTGCACCGTATCGGCGCAAGCCGCGAAATCCCGCACCGGCGCTCCGGCGGCGACAGAGGCATTGAACAGCCGGGCTCCGTCGAGATGCAGAGGCACGCCCATACGCCTCGCCAGCGCATACGCACGCTCCATGTAGGCGAGCGGAAGGACTGCGCCGCCTGCGCGGTTGTGGGTGTTCTCCAGACAGATGAGCCCCGTTTCCGGGTAATGGATGTTGTTCCCCCGAATCGCCGCTGCGATATCGTCGATCGCCATTTGTCCCCGGACGCCGTGAAGCGGCCGCGTCTGGACGCCGGCCAGCGCGGCCATGGCCCCAACCTCGTAGTAGAAGACGTGCGCATCCGCTTCCACGATGACTTCCTGACCGGGGCGCGTATGCGTCAAGACCGCTATCTGATTGCCCTGCGTTCCGGATGTGACCAGCAGTCCCGCTTCCTTGCCGAGCATTTCTGCCGCCGTCTCCTCAAGAGCCCGGACCGTTGGGTCTTCCCCGTAGACGTCATCGCCGACCTCTGCCTGCGCCATCGCCTGGCGCATGCGCTGAGTCGGTTTTGTTACTGTGTCGCTCCGCAAGTCAATCATGGTGCACCGCCTCCTTCAAGGCCGCATTCGCGGCCGGGCGCGGCGCGATATGCAAGGTCTCCCACTGAGCGGGCGCCACGGTCGACGGCGCCCCGGTCAACAGATCGGAACCGCTCGCCGTCTTTGGAAAAGCGATTACGTCGCGCAGTGAAGCCTGTCCAGTCATCACCATCACCATGCGGTCAATGCCAAACGCAATCCCGCCGTGCGGCGGCGTGCCATATTCAAACGCATCGAGCAAAAAACCAAACTTCTGCTGCGCCTCCTCGCTCGACAGACCAAGACTGGCAAACATCCGCTCCTGAAGCGTTCGCTGGTAGATGCGCATGGACCCGCCGCCGATCTCAAATCCGTTTAACACCATGTCGTACGCCTGCGCGCGCACGCTTGCGGGATCATTTTCCAGGCGATCGAGGTCTTCCTCCATCGGCATTGTAAATGGGTGGTGAACAGCCACAAAACGCGCTTCCTCCTCGTCGTATTCGAGGAGCGGAAACTCTGTCACCCACGCAAACGCAAATTGCTCCGCGTCAATGAGATTCAGCAGTTTTCCGAAGTGCAGCCGGAGCGCTCCAAGCGCATCCGCCACGACCTTCTTGCCGCCTGCCACAAACAGGATGAGATCGCCTGCCTGGGCGTTGCAAGCGCTCACGATCGCTTCCAACTGCTCGGCCGTAAAAAACTTGGCAATCGGCGATTTAAGCCCTTCCGGCTCGACGATCATCCAGGCCAATCCCTTCGCCCTGTACCGGGCTGCGAAGGCGGCGAGATCATCGATCTCCTTGCGGCTGAACCGACCGCAACCGGGAGCGACCAGCGCCTTGACTTGTCCGCCCGACGCGACCGCGTCGGCGAACACCTTGAACGAGGCGGCCGCCATGAGGGCGGACAGATCGACGAGTTCCATGCCGAACCGCAGGTCCGGTTTGTCCGACCCAAAGCGCTCCATGGCATCCTTGTAGGTCAGGCGCACAAAAGGCCGCACAATCTGCAGTCCAAGAACGTCCGCGAACAATTCGACGACCATGTCCTCCATCAGATTTTGCAGTTCCTCCGCCGTGAGAAAGGATGTCTCGATATCCAACTGCGTGAATTCCGGTTGTCGGTCCGCCCGCAAGTCTTCATCCCTAAAGCAGCGCACAATTTGAAAATAGCGGTCAAATCCCGCCACCATGAGCAACTGTTTAAACAGTTGCGGCGATTGCGGCAAAGCGTAAAATTCACCCGGACGCACCCGTGACGGAACCAGATAATCGCGCGCGCCTTCCGGAGTGCTCTTGGTCAACATGGGCGTCTCCACTTCCAGGAACCCCTGCCGATCGAGAAAGGAGCGAATCACCTGATAGACGCGATGACGCATTTGAAATGTCTGGAACATCGCCGGACGGCGCAAGTCGAGATACCGGTAACGAAGCCTGACCGATTCATCCACTTCGGCGTCGTCGTCCACGGAAAACGGCGGCGTTTTGGACGCATTGAAGATATGCAGTTCGCGCACGGAGATCTCAATGGCGCCTGTCGCAATCTTCGGATTGACCGCCGCCGGATCACGCTTCACGACTTGTCCGGACACGCGAATCACGTACTCGCTGCGCAAACGATCAGCCGCAGTCAGCGCCTGTGAGTCCACATCGGAGCGAAACACCAACTGCACGATGCCGCTGCGATCGCGCAAATCAACGAAGATGACGCCTCCCAAGTCTCTCCGGCGCTGCACCCATCCCGATAGAACCACTGTCTCGCCTGCGTGATCCAACCGCAGATCCCCTGCAAAATGTGTTCGATGCACGCTGTCCACTGCTCCTTCTTCGTCATCTGCTTGATCATTGCCGCGATCCCGAAAGATCGATGGTCCCTGCCGGTCGGAGTCCTATATTGCGCCCCTGCGGAGTCCACCGCTGTCGCTAAACTCGCGACGGGCGCAATATATGACTCCTCCCTAA
>JAJYTO010000095.1 GCA_021793015.1 Bacillota bacterium | reverse complement strand
ACGGGAGATAAATGGGGGCGTCTTTGCTTTTCGCACCCCGGACCTGATCGCAGCCTTGGGAAAATTAACGCCGAACAACGCCCAGGGGGAACTGCTGCTCACGGATTGCGTGGCGCATATGCGCGCTGCCAATCAGTTGGTATGGCCGCAGCCTGTGGAGGATCCGAACGATTTGGCCGGCGTCAATGACCGGTTGCAGTTGGCCTCTGTCGAGGCGCGCATGAGAACCAGGATTCTTCGGGAGCACATGAAGCAGGGCGTCACGGTCATCGACCCGGCTTCTACATATGTTCATGCGGATGTCGCGATTGGACGAGATACGGTTCTGTGGCCCGGCACTTCGCTGGAGGGCCGGACCGTTATTGGGGAAGACTGTGCCATGGGACCGAACGCCCGCCTGATCGATGTGCGGGCAGGTACAGGCGTCACGGTGCAGGCGTCGCTGGTCATGGAGAGCCGGCTTGGCGACGGCGCCACTGTGGGCCCCTATGCCTATATCCGCCCGGGCAGCGACATCGGTGCGGACGCAAAGATCGGAGATTTTGTGGAAATCAAGAACTCCACTGTCGGGGCCGGGACGAAGGTGAGCCATCTGAGCTATGTCGGCGACAGTGACGTTGGATCCCGGGTCAATATCGGGTGTGGCGTGGTGACGGTGAACTATGACGGCTATCAAAAAAACAAGACCGTCATCGGAGATGACAGTTTCGTGGGATCAAGCGTTAATCTGATCGCACCCGTTCATGTTGGCGGCGGGGCGTATATCGCCACGGGTTCGACGATTACAGATGAAGTGCCCGATGGTGCGTTTGCCATTGCCCGCGAAAGGCAGACAACCAAGCCAGGCTATGCGGCGAGACTGCGCGCGAAACTCAAGGAGCGCATCCGATAGATAGGGTATGAAGTGGGATCAGGGAGTGTGGAAGTATTGGGTTATGCAGACCCCAAGTTAAAGTTGTTTACTGGCAACGCCAATCCGGCTCTGGCGGAGGAAGTTGCGTGCGCGATCGGGATCGACCTAGGACGCTGTCAGATTGATCGCTTTCGCGATGGGGAGGTGCAGATCAAACTGGGGGAGAGCGTTCGCGGCTGCAGCGTGTTTGTGGTGCAACCGACGTCCGCGCCCGTCAACGAGCACCTCATGGAACTGCTGATTACGGTGGATGCGTTGAAGCGCGCGTCGGCGGCCAGCATAAACGTCGTGCTCCCGTATTATGGCTATGCGCGCCAGGATCGCAAAGCGCGGGCGCGAGACCCGATAACCGCCAAGCTGATCGCCGATCTGATTCAGACGGCGGGCGCCTCGAGGGTCATTTGCATGGATTTGCATGCGGGCCAGATTCAGGGGTTCTTCAATATTCCACTGGATCACCTTTTTGGACTGCCAATTCTTGGGCGTTATTTGCAGAAAAAACAGTTGCAGGACGTCGTGGTTGTGTCTCCTGACTTGGGCGGTGTGACAAGAGCCCGTCAATTGGCGGAACGTCTGGGCGCGAACATCGCCATCATCGACAAACGGCGACCCGAACCCAATGTCGCTGAGGTGATGAATATCATCGGCGATATTGAAGGCCGGACTGCGGTCCTGATCGATGATATGATTGACACGGCGGGAACGATCACCCTTGCTGCAGAAACGCTGATCGATCGCGGCGCCAGGGAGGTCTATGCGTGCTGCACGCATCCGGTGCTGTCTCCGCCTGCCGCGCAGCGTCTGGCCGCCTCGCCGATCAAGGAAGTGGTTGTCACGAACACCATCGCGCTCAGGGACGATCAGCGCATGGACAAGCTGGTGGTGCTGTCTGTCGCGGAGATCATCGCGGAAGCCATTTTGCGGGTCCATGAGATGAGGTCGATCAGCGAACTGTTCGATTGACCGCAGACGGGTTCAGGAGGGGAACGAAGGCCATGGCCAAAATCATTGTCGGTCTCGGGAACCCTGGCAAACAGTACGCGCAAACCCGGCACAATGTCGGGGTTTGGTGTGTCCTGCGCGTCATCGAAACGCTGCATGCGGGCTCTGTGAAAGAAAAGTGGAAATCATTGGTCGCGGAAGCGACCGTTCAGGGAGAACGCGTGTATCTGATCCTGCCGCAGACCTACATGAATCTCAGCGGGGAAGCGGTGCGCGCCGCCGTCGATTTTCTGAAGCCGGAGAATATACAACAGGATCTGATTGTCGTGTATGACGATATGGATCTGCCTGTGGGCAGGATTCGCCTGCGTGAGAAGGGAAGCGCCGGAGGGCACAATGGCATGAAATCCATCATCGAGCACCTGGGGACAGAAGCGTTTCCGCGCATTCGGATCGGCATCGGGCGTCCGGCGTTTGACATGATGGTGACGGATCATGTGCTGTCACGGTTCTCCCGTGCGCAGCGCAGCAGCGTCGAAGAGGCGGCGGGCCGCGCTGCGGACGCCGTGGTCGCCGCCTGCGCCGCCCCTTTTGCGACCGTGATGAATGTGTTTAATTCGGCTGATTAGACCCCATACTACCAAAAGGCAGCGATTGAGGGGTGCGTCAGCGATGGATATCGTATACTATTGTAAGCATTGCAGGTCATTTCTCGGAACGATTGACGGGACGAAGACTTCCTTCGGGAGTTTGGGGTTTTCCATTTTGACGCCAGACGAACGGGAGGATATCATGGAGTTCGACGCCGTCAATCAGACGATATATGTAAAGACGGTTTGTGAATTTTGCGAAACAGCGCTCCGTGAACATCCGGAGCTATTGTTGACGCCGACGCCGCTTCAATAGGAGTCTTTTCGGACTACCTCTATAAGGGTCTGGCGCGGTGCCGGGAGCCTTCGTTCATGAATGGATCATGTCGGGTGTGCAGATGTATATAGCGGCACGGGCCTTTGACGTTGAGCAAAGGCCTTTTGCGGTTTCCTGCCCGCTCTCTCGGCGGGCGGCGACTGTGTGTATCTGGGGGGATGGTCTTGCGGGAGCTTGTGGAGTATTTTGCTAAGACGGACGATGTGGTTTCTTTGACGCGCGGGTTTACCAGGGGGTCCGCGCAACAGGTGGCGGCCGGCCTGTCCGCTTCGGCGAGGCATTTGCTGTACGCCGCTCTGGTTTCCAGCGGCAATACCCTCTTGATTGCAACCCATTCCATGCAGATCGCCGAAGCGGTGGCGTCTGAACTGAATGGTCTGTTGGAGGAAGGCACCGCGCTTTTGTTTCCTGAACGCGAACTTTCCCACAGCGATCTGGTGGCGTACAGTCCGGAACTCGCCGGACTTCGGTTGCAGACGCTGTCGGCGCTTGTCACGGAGAAGGCGCGAGTTGTCGTGACAACGATTCGCGGCCTGCGCCAATCACTTGCGCCGCCAGCCGAATTGACTGACGCTGTGCTCCGGATTAACGGCGGCGATGTGGTCAGGTTGGCGGACATGGCCCAGCGCCTCGTGGCGATGGGGTATGAACGCAGCGACATCGTGGAAACAAGAGGCCAGTTCAGCGTTCGCGGCGGTTTGATCGATGTATACCCCCTTTTCGGGTCGCCTGTTCGTGTGGAACTGTTTGACGACGAGGTTGATTCGATTCGTTTTTTTGACGCGGAGACGCAACGTTCGTTTGATCAGATCGCGAGTGCGTCGATCTGGCCAGCCCGTGAACTGATTGCGTCTGCAGCGCAGATGGCGGCGGCGGCAGATCGGTTGCAGGCCAGTCTCGAAAGACGAGTGCAACAATTGTCTTCCCATGAAACGGCCGAGAATTTGCAGAGACACATCGGCCGCGACATTGAGCGTCTGCGCGACTTGACCCATTTTCCCGGTCTGTTGCGGTATGCGTCATTGTTCCACTCCGCCGGATGCACGCTGGCCGATTATCTGTCCTCCCGGACGCTGATCATCTACGACGAGCCGACGCGTTTGCGGGAAACCATGGAGCGTCTGGCGCGGGAGGAGGCCGAATGGACAACGGCGGCTCTGGAACACGGCGAAATCCTTCCCGGACTCGTCGAAGAACTTGATCTTGAGCGGATATTTTCGGGACATGGTCGCAAGCAACTGTTTGTGAGCCTGTTTCCCCGCCATATTCAGGGGCTTCCGGAAATTCCGGTCGTCAATTTTGCGATGCGTTCCCTGCCGCAGTTTCACGGCCAACTGCCGCTTCTGAAAACCGAACTGGCGCGCTTCAAAAAAACGAATCAGCATGTGGTGTTCGTGGCGGCAAGCGAGGAACGCGGGGACCGGATGCAGCGCGTGCTTGAGGATTTCGCCATCGATGCTGAGCGACGGCCGCGCTTTGAACCGGAGGGGACGATTCCCATCCTGATTGTCGGGGGGCTCGCGAGTGGCTTTGAACTGCCGGGAGCCCATCTGGTTGTCATCACTGAAAATGAGATTTTCGTCAACAAACGGCGCGCGCGCCGAATTCGTTCCGACGCATCTGAAGCGGCCCGCATCAAGAGTTACCAGGATCTCCACTGCGGAGATTTTGTCGTGCATGTCAGCCACGGCATCGGCAAGTACATGGGGATCGAGACGCTGTCGATCGATGGGAATCACCGCGACTATCTGCATCTTCATTATGCGGGCAACGATAAACTGTATGTTCCGGTGGACCAGATCAACCTGATTCAAAAATATCTGGGCAGTGAAGAAAAGGCGCCGCGCGTACATCATCTGGGAGGCTCTGATTGGGCGCGCACGAAGAGCAGGGTGCAAAAATCGGTAAAAGATATCGCGCAGGAACTGATCAAACTGTATGCGCAGCGGGAAACCACCCTCGGTCACGCCTTCAAGGCCGACACGGAATGGCAGCGGGACTTTGAGGCCATGTTTCCTTATGAGGAGACGCCGGATCAGCTGCGGGCGATCTCCGACATCAAGAAAGACATGGAACTTGGGCGCCCCATGGACAGGCTGCTGTGCGGCGATGTGGGGTACGGGAAAACAGAGGTGGCGATCCGCGCGGCGTCAAAGGCTGTATTTGACGGCAAGCAGGTGGCCATACTCGTTCCGACGACGATTCTGGCGCAGCAGCATTATGAGACGTTCCGGGAACGGTTCGCAGGATTTCCCGTGACCGTTGAGGTGCTGAGCCGCTTTCGCTCGAAAGGCGAATCGGCAAAGATCCTGGACGGACTGCGTACGGGCGTGGTCGATATCATTATTGGCACCCATCGGATACTGCAGAAGAATATCCAGTTCAAAGATCTCGGGCTGCTCGTCGTGGACGAGGAGCAGCGGTTTGGCGTGTCTCACAAGGAGAAGCTGAAGCAGTTGCGCAGCAACGTCGACTGTTTGACTCTCACTGCGACCCCCATCCCGCGCACACTGCATATGTCGATGGTCGGTGTCCGGGATTTGTCCGTTATTGAAACGCCCCCGGAGAATCGTTTTCCCGTTCAGACGTATGTGATAGAATATAACGACGCTCTGCTGCGTGAGGCGATCGAGCGGGAGATCGGCCGCGGCGGGCAGGTGTACGTCCTGTTCAATCACGTCCAGGGGATACAGTCGATTGCTGACCGGGTTGCCCGTCTGGCGCCTGAAGCGCGCGTGGCGGTTGGTCACGGACAGATGCCGGAAGATGAACTGGAACGCGTCATGATCGATTTTTTGCAGGGAGAAACGGATGTACTGGTGTCAACAACCATCATTGAGACAGGATTGGACATCCCCAACGTCAACACGTTGGTCGTATTTAACGCTGACCGCATGGGTCTGTCGCAGTTATACCAGCTGCGCGGACGGGTGGGGCGATCCAACCGGATTGCTTATGCGTACTTTACGTACCAACCGGATAAAGTATTGTCTGAGGTCGCAGAAAAGCGGCTGCAGGCGATCAAGGAATTCACGGAGCTTGGCAGCGGCTTCAAGATCGCCATGCGCGATCTGGCCATCCGCGGGGCGGGGAACCTGCTGGGTGCCGAGCAGCACGGCTTCATCAGTTCTGTGGGGTTTGACATGTATACGGAAATGCTTGCGCAAGCGGTTAAGGAACTGCGCGGAGAGCCTGTCCTGACCAAGCGTGATCCCGCTGTGGAGATCACGGTTGACGCCTATTTGCCCGACAGCTATGTGGCGGACCCCATGCAAAAGATCGAAATGTACAAGAAATTTGTGGCGTGCAGAGCACTGTCTGAAGTGGCGGATCTTCGCGAAGAAATCGAGGATCGTTACGGCGCCGTCCCGGCAGAGGTGGAGCACCTGCTGGCGGTCGCCAGGATTCGGGCTTACGCCATTGCTTACGACCTTGCTTCAGTAACCAAGCAGGCATCCGATCTCCACATTGCCATGCGCGCAGAACAGGCAAAGACAATTTCGGGGGTGCGCCTTTTTGAGCTTACGCAAATCTATCCAAAGCGCATGCGTTTGAAATCGGTCGGCGGAGTTTATACGCTTACGGTTGAAGGGCGCGGTCTGGACGATGGGAGGCTTTTGCAGATGGCAGAGAAAGTGCTGGAGGAACTGGCCAAGGTATTTCACGCACAGGAGGCGTTGGAACATGTTCGGTAATGGGAAACGATCACGCACTGCAGCGGGAATGATTGCGGCGACGGCTCTGGCGACTGTTCTTGCAGGTTGCGGCACACAGAGCAGCGCCGCGGCGATCGTCGCCACATACAACGGCGGTACGGTCACGGCGTCGCAGTTGGACAAGCAGGTGCAACTGGAGGAACTGTTTAATCCCAAGCTGACGGTGAGCAAAGCAGTCAAAACGCAAGTCGCGCAGACGTATATTTTGTACTTTCGGATTCTGGCCCAAAAGGAAAAGCAGGCTGGCATCAAGGTGCCGCAGACCGTGGTGAACCAACAGGTGCTGTTGGCCAAACAGCAAATCACCCAACAGGCGTACGGCGGATCGCAAGCGACCTTTGACGCCAAGATGCAGTCTCTGAATCTGACCGATGCGGATCTGGCGTCGTACATTCAAACCGGCCTGATGTTTGAGGGGTATGTGAAGACCCTCGTCAAGACGGCTCCGCTCACTGCGCAGCAGCAGTATTACACGAAAAACATCGACCAATTCGCGACTGTGACCGTCCGCCATATCTTGGTGAAGACGCTGCCGCTGGCGCAAAAGATCTATACGGAACTCCGCAACGGCGGTAGTTGGAAAATATTGGCCAAAAAGTACTCGACGGACACCGGTTCCAAGAACAATGGGGGCCAATATCCTCCGACAACCCCGTCCAACTGGGTGGCGCCGTTTGCCCACCATGCCATGACTCAGCCAGTTGACGTCGTTGGGAAGCCTTTTAAATCCCAGTTTGGATACCATGTCATGGAGGTTCTGCATCGGACCATCGAGCCGTTCAAGGCGGTGCAGTCCACGATTCAGCAGCAGTTGCTCACGCAGCAGGAGCAGCAGGTGGTTCCTACGATGATTGGGCAGTTGCAAAAGCAGGCGAACATCAAGGTGACGCTGTAACCCATGTTCCGGACAATCGGACAGCCCGCCGGGCGCGATCCGTCCAAGCCCCCTGAATCTTCCTTCAGGGGGCTTCTGGTTTCCAACAAATAACTCCACTTTGCTTGGTAAAGATAGACCGAACAGGACAAGATAACGCCATGAACCACAGTAAACCGTTTCGAGAAAGTGAGGCGTTTGCAGCATGAAGGCGACTGGTATAGTCAGACGGATAGACGATCTCGGCCGGGTTGTGATTCCAAAGGAAATTCGCAGGACATTGCGTATTCGCGAGGGCGATCCGCTGGAAATTTTCGTCGACCGCGACGGAGAGGTCATTTTGAAGAAATATTCGCCCATCGGTGAACTCGGGGAATTCGCCAAGGAATACGCCGAATCGCTCAATGAGGCGCTCGGCCACATCACGATCATCACGGATCGCGATACGGTTATCGCGACGGCGGGCTTCTCGAAGAAGGAGTATCTTGAAAAGCCGGTGGGGGCTGATTTGGAGAAGGTGATGGAAGATCGCAAGACGAGTTTGTCCGTCAACCCCGGCGACATTCAGATCGTTCGCGACAAATTGGACCATGTAGGTTCGAGGGTGATCGTGCCGATCCTGTACAACGGCGATCCGATTGGCAGTGTGGTCCTGGTTTCACGCGACGACCAGACCAGAATGGGCGATCTTGAGGCGAAGCTTGCGGAAACCGCCGCCGGGTTTTTGTCAAAACAGATGGATCAGTAGCGGATTAAGGCGCTTGTTTAGAACTCATAGGCACAGTCAGGGACAGTCAGGAACAGCCAGGGACTGTCCCTCTTTTTGGCATTCATGAGCACAGCCGCAGTCCTCACTGGAAACGCCCGGCAAGTATAAGTCTCCCAAGCCGCCCGTATACTCGTCATAGGATGCGGGTGGACAGGGGCGGAGACGATGGAATCAGGGGGCAGAACATTTTTGCGAGGAGCTTTTATACTCGGTGTTGCGGCGATTGCGTCAAAGCTTTTGGGATCTGTCTATACCGTGGTGTTGCAAAATCTGATCGGCGACAGAGGCATGGGTCTATACCAGATGGCGTATCCTGTTTACGCTACGTTGCTCGTCATTTCAACGGCCGGATTTCCTGTCGCGGTGTCCAAATACGTGAGTGAATACACAGCCCTTGGCGACGTGGGAACGGCCCGGCGCATTTATCGGGTGTCATTGGCCCTGTTGGCCGCCATTGGGTTTGTCTGTGCGGTCGGGCTCTACTTTGGCGCCGGGTTTTTTGCGCGGCTGTCCGGCGATCGGAGTGCGGTGTACGCCATTCAGGCCATCGCGCCGGCTCTGTTTATTGTGCCGGCCATGAGCAGTATGCGCGGGTATTTTCAGGGGTGGCAGATGATGACCCCCACCGCGGTTTCGCAAGTCGTGGAGCAACTGGTGCGGGTTGCGACCATTCTTGCCGGCGCCTATGCGGTCATTCACATGGGATTCGACGCGGCGACCGCCGCGGCAACCGCCGCGTTTGGGGCTGTCAGCGGGGGTGTCGCGGGCGGCGCGGCCATGGGTTATTATTTCTGGCGGTATCGGGATCCGCATCATTTGGCCGCGGTTGGGCGCGTCACACCCCATGAGCGGCTCCGTCGCGAACGGCTGGGTTCCGCCGCCATTCTCAGACGCCTGTTGTATTATGCGATCCCGGTGAGTTTGGGCGCGCTTGTCATCCCGTTAACCAGCAATGTCGACGCCCTGACGGTGACCAATCTGCTGAAGCAGCAGGGGGTTTCACAGGCCGCGGCGACCAGCGGCTTCGGACTTCTCGCAGGACGGGCGTTCAAGCTGATGATGCTTCCGGCGGCTCTGGCCGGTTCCATAGGGACGGCCCTGATGCCTTCGGTTTCTCAGGCGCACGCCCTGCGCGACGCGCGCGATACTTCGGCGCGCATACTGCTCGGCCTGCGGGTCGCGATTCTGTTTTCGCTGCCCGCGGCGGCGGGCCTCTTCATACTTGGGCGCCCGATCGACATAGCGCTCTTTCGCAACGCTGCGGGATATCGCAGTATCCAGATCCTTGGAGCGGCCACCTTTTTCAGCAGCGTTCAAATCGCGCTCGCCGCCAGTCTTCAGGGTCTCGGCAGGGTATACGCGCCGCTTGGCAGCCTGGTGATTGGCACAGCGCTCAAAGTTGCGTTAAACTTTATTCTGGTGCCGCGCTACGGCATCGATGGAGCGGCCATTGCCACCTCTGTCAGCTATGCGGTCGCGGCGGCGCTGAATTTCCTGTCCGTGGCGAAGTTGATGCGGATGAAAACGATGTTGGCGAGTCATTTCGTCAAACCTGCAATGGCCACTTTTGTGATGGGCGCCGTCACGTTTGCCGTGTACAACCAGTGGCAACGCATGGCGTTCGCTCTTCCTTTGCGGATCAGCGCCGCGTTTGTCACCGTGCTGACGATTGCCGTTGGCGCGCCCGTGTACGGCTTCATGCTCGTCCTTGTTGGCGCCGTGGGGGAGCAGGAACTCATTGTGGTGCCGAAGGTCGGGCCGCTGCTCGCCCGGACGTTCAGGAAACTGGGGGTGCTGGCGAGGTGAGCGTGAATGGGAGAACCTTGAAAGGACAGGTGCCGCGTGGGCGTCATACACATCGTTGGACTTGGCGGCGGTTCCGTGAACAGTCTGCCGTATGGAACACTCAGGTTATTGAAACATGGCCATCCGACCTACTTGCGGACTGTGCAACACCCTGTGACGTCGTTTCTGGAGGATGAAGGAATCACCTATACGGCGCTGGATTCATTCTATGAAACCGCATCTTCGTTTGCCGAGGTTTATGAATCGATGGCCGGTTATCTCATGGAGGAAGCGGCGAGCCATGGAGAAATCGTTTTTGCTGTGCCCGGCCATCCCGCCATGGCGGAGCGCACCGTGGGAATTTTGGCGGAGCGCGCCCCTTTGGCGGGCCATCATGTCGTATTTGGACCGGGGCAGAGTTTCCTTGACGACATGATGCTGCGCATAGGGATTGACCCCGTCGAGGGTCTGTTGCTGCTTGACGCGGACGATGTGGACGGCGATCTGCTGCGGCCGGTCCTGCATACGATCGTTGTGCAGATGTACAGCACCGCCAAAGCCATGGATGTGAAGGCGGCGCTGGCAGAGATTTATGGCGACGCCCATGAAGTCGTGGTTGCGCGCGGGGTGGGCTTGGGGGACGCGGAATCGATTCGCCGCCTTCCGCTGTATGAGCTTGATCGACTCGGAGACATCGATCACCTGACTTCACTGTACGTACCGCCGCTTCGAGAACGGTCCCAGCGGCTGGGCGAATGGTCGGAATTGCTGCAGATTGTCAGTACACTGCGTTCGCCGGACGGCTGTCCCTGGGACATTGTGCAGACGCATCAATCGTTGCGCCCCTATGTGATCGAAGAAGCGTATGAGGTCGCCGAGGCGATTGACAACGATGATATGGACGCGTTGGTGGATGAACTGGGAGACTTGTTGTTGCAGGTGGCATTGCACAGCCAGATCGGTCGCGACGAAGGATATTTCACCGTGCGCGATGTGACCCGGGCTCTGTCGGAAAAGCTGATTCGCCGCCATCCCCATGTGTTTGGGGAGGCAGTGGCCGTGGACGCAGAAGCGGTAAAAGCGAACTGGCAGCGGATAAAATCCGCCGAAAAACCGCCCGGTTCTGAACGGCCATTCCTGCTTGATCGTATAAAACGGGCGCAACCGCCTTTGCAGGAGAGTATAGCACTGCAGACTGAAGCTGCGACGGTGGGCTTCGACTGGCCGGACCAAAAAGCCGTGTTCGCGAAAATCACAGAGGAAATGACGGAACTGGAACATGCGGAGTCAGTCGAGGAGCAACGGGAGGAACTCGGGGATCTGCTGTTCAGTGTGGTGAATCTGGCGCGGCGTCTGGATATTGATCCGGAGGCGGCCTGCAGGATGGCCAATGACAAGTTTCGCCGCCGGTTTGGGGAAGTGGAAAGGCAACTGGAGAAGCGTTCACTCGCGTTTTCTGATGTTTCGCTTGATATTCTCGAGGAATTTTGGCAAAATGCGAAAGAATAGGCTGAACCGTTGCAGGAGTTTTTCGCATACGCCACGAATACTCACCTGTGAACATTATGCCTTTGAAAGGGGCCTGCCGTTTCATGAATAAAGTTGATTTAGTCAATAGGGTTGCGGAGAAGAGCGGACTCAAGAAAAAAGATGTCGAAGCGACCGTAAACGCGTTGCTGGATTCCATCTCGGAAGCGTTGGCGGAAGGGGAAAAAGTGCAACTCATCGGGTTTGGCACATTTGAGACCCGCAAACGCGCGGCGCGCAACGGCCGCAATCCGCAGACCGGAGAAGTGATCGCGATTCCCGAATCGTCTGTGCCCGCGTTTAAGCCCGGCAACAAACTTAAAGATGTTACGAAGTAGATGCGCCTGGACAAGTTCCTGAAGGTATCGAGACTGGTCAAGCGGAGAACGCTGGCCAAGGAGGTCTGCGACGCCGGGCGTGTGGAAGTCAACGGTCGCGTTGCCAAGGCGGGGACTGAAGTCGCGGTGCAGGATAAACTCAGTATCCGGTTTGGCCAACGAACGCTCACCGTGCGTATCGACAGGATTGTGGAACAGACTCGCAAGGAGCAGGCGGCGGAGTTGTACACCGTACTTGGCGAGGAGAGACGGGCAGGAACTTCGGACGGAGAGTTTGACGACGAGGACGACCCAGAGGACTAGGGCGTCCTCGTTCTATTTGTATCGGTTGGGCCATAAGGTGTATCGAAGTGGGTACAGGCTGTCCGATAGGGGGGAATTCGCGTGCCGGAGGAGAGAGCCAGAAGGGAATTGGAGAAGCATCAGGTTCTGATGATCAACAGACAGTATGTCGAAGTGACCGGGGTCATGAATGTCGAGTCGTTTGATGTGAAGGAGTTTGTCCTTCAGACAACCAGCGGCATGCTGTCCATTCGGGGCGAGAACCTGCATATCAAGGCCCTGAGTCTGGAGAACGGTCTGGTGTCGATCGAAGGGGTGATCCTTGACCTGGTGTACTATGACGAAGGCTTCAGCGCGGCGCAAAAGGCCAAGGGCATGTTCGGGAAACTATTTAAATAATCGGGGATGGCTATGGACCTACAGGCGCAATATGCAGCAACAGCCCTGATGGCCACGGCGGGCGCAGTCATGGGGGCCGTTTACGATGTGTACCGAACCTCGCTGAAAGAGTGGCGCTTCCTGAAGAGATTCTCTCCCCTGTTCGATCTCGGCTACTGGCTTGTCGCCACCGTTTTCGTGTTTACGCTGCTGCTCGGAACCAACGACGGGGACGTGCGGCTTGTCATATTCTTTCTGCTTGGCGCAGGATGGTTTATCTATTATAAGATTGCGCACGCGCTGGTCGTGGCGAGCACCAGGATGGTCGTGCGGTTCGTGTATCAGTGTCTGCGGTTGGTGTATAAGACCATCTTGCTGCTCATCGTCACTCCGTGCCTGTATGCATGCAGGAGCATCCTGGCGCTCTTCCGGACAGCCGACCGGGGGCTGGCGAGTATGGAGCCCGTGATCGTGTGGCCTGTCGTCAAGACGGGGCGAGGGTTGCAGGGTGGAGCAACGTGGGGAACGCGGCGGGCAAAAAAATATCTCGGCCGAATCGCCGTGCGCGGGGAGGAAGTGGGGCGTCGCATGGCGAATAGATACCATGCGCTGCTGGCCAGGCTATTCTCTGGCGGCGGTTCAGGCGGCGACGATGGTGAGACATAGGAGAACGGGTGGATGGGTGAACGAAGGACCGGCACTGTTGTGCGGCTGGATAAACATACACGGCGCAGGCGCCGCTTCCCCGTTAAGCTCAGGTATGTGATCGTCCTGGCGGTAGTCGTTTGGGGCGTCTATACGTACTGGTTCGTGCAGCGGCCCTTGTTGGAACGGGAAGCGGCGTCCAAGGCTGCCCTGTATCAGGAACTGAAGGTCGCGAAGTCTCAGGCCAGACTGCTGACCCAGCAAATCAAGGAACTGCATTCGAACCGTTATATTGCGCAACTGGCTGAGAAAAAGTACAATCTGATCCAACCCGGCGAGATTCTCTTTACGGCGCAATCAGCTGGGAAATAGGTCTCCTTGACACATTTTTCAATGCTCCGCTATAATCTGTAATGAAGATGTGACGCTTAGAGGGGGCTCTTTCGCTTTTATGTCAATTGAGCTGGGCAGCAAGTTGGAAGGCAAGGTCACTGGCATCACCCACTTTGGGGCTTTTGTGTTACTGCCCGGAGGAGAAACTGGCCTCGTTCACATCTCGGAGATCGCCGATTCTTACGTGCGGGATATCAACGAACATTTGAAAGTGAACGATCCGGTGACCGTCAAGGTCATTAACGTCGACAATGGCAAGATTGGCCTATCCATTCGTCAGGCGTCAGACAATCCTGCGCCACAGCGGTCGCACAGACCTCGCGGCGGCGGCGGCGGCGGTGGGACCAGACAGACCTTTGAAGACAAGATGAGCCGTTTCATGAAAGACAGTGAAGATCGGTTGCAGGCACTCAAGCGAAGCGAGTCGAAACGCGGCGGACGGGGCGGACGCAGAAGTTAACCCAGTCGGCGTTTGAAACGCCATAGCAAGAGTGGCTTTCGTATTCCATCATTCCGCGAGACTTTGAAAGAAGGGCCTTCTCGGTGCGAGAAGGCCCTTCTTTCACGGGTGGAACCGCGGCTACGATTCTTCGGCCTGCGCCGTTCGGCGATACTTGTAATACACCCGG
>JAJYTO010000094.1 GCA_021793015.1 Bacillota bacterium | reverse complement strand
CGGAACGAAGGCTCTCCTGCCTTCGACGCCAATCCATGCGCCGCTGCGATCGAGCGCCAGAACCTCCGCTTTCACAATCTCTCCGGCGTGGAGCGAACGTTTATGGTCAGCCATTCAGACCCCTCCCAGCTCCCAATTCACACCAGCAAAGCCCAGACGATGAAAAGGAGCAAGACCAGCAGCATGAACGCAAGGTATGCCCACAGGTGCCCGTGCTGAATCCAGCGCAGGCCGCGACTCACAAATTTCCGGGAGCGGCGCAGCAGCGGCTGATATACCTCGCTTTCGAGCAGCGGGCGAACCCGCGTGGTCACCTCGACCTGCAGCGGCAGCGTCGTATCGCCCACGATGGGGCGGCGGCGAATCTGAAAATGAATCAGAGACGCCCAATACATGCGATACGGATTGGCGTAGGCGGTCGCCGTGTACTGCGCCTGCTGCGCCTCCGTCGCCCGTCCTCCCAGCCAGGGAAGCGTCTGGCGCCTGCCGTACGGGCCGCGCCGCAGGGCGCGTGCAACGAGGAAAGCCAGAAGTGCAAACACGACAAACCACCACAGCACGTAGGTCGGCGAAATGGCGGCCACGCCGGCGCCGGGCTCAACAATCGCACCCGGCATGGGCAAGAACGAAAACAGTTGCCCCCCAAGGGAAACGAGCGGCTGATTCAGCGCGGGCTGCTGAAAGACAGCGGGCACAATGCTGGGAAACACATCGCGATAGGGAGGGAGATTCGCGGCGACCGTACTCAGCGCGCCAAGCACTGTCGTGGGAAAGAATCCATAGACGGCCGACAGGACGGCGAGCACGCCCATTCCAATGCCCGCGGTTCTCGATGCCCGTATCCTGGAAGCTCTGCGCGCGACGTCGTCTGACCGCGCCTTGCCCGAAAACATGAACGTGATCAGGCGAAGAAACGCCGTGAAGGCCATGGCGGCGCCAAGCGCCGTCACCGCGCCGAACAGCGCGAGAATCGCCTGCTCAAAACCCGACAGGCGCTGATAGGCCTGCAACAGAGACTGCAAGATCAGCCACTCCGATACGAAGCCGCTGAACGGCGCGACCGCCGCCAGCGTCAAGGCGCCGACCAGGAACGCAAGGGAGGAGGCCGGAAAGACTCGCCACAGTCCGCCTAGGCGATCGAGCTTTACGCGGCCCGTTCTTCTGCTGATTTCGCCGGCCGTGAGAAAGCACAGAGACTTGGCGAGCGCATGGGAAATCATTTGGACAAACAGGGCAGTCATCGCCACTTCGGCCAATCGGGTGGCTCCGGCGCGCGAAAAGCTGATGGCAAGACCGATCGCGATGATCATGAAACCCACATTTTCAATGCTGGAAAAGGCCAAGATGCGGCGAATCCGTCCCTCGAACACCGCATACAGCGCCCCGGCAAACACCCCGGCTGCGCCCAGTCCCACGACCGCGATGCCCAGTGCCTCCGGAAGCGGAAACGTGAACGAGTAGACCCGCAGGATCCCGAACAGCCCCAGATTCAGAAGCGCCCCCGCCAAGATCGCGTTCAGATGCGGCGGTGTCGCGTCGTACGCCGCGGGCATCCACAACTGCGTGGGGATAACGCCGCTTTTCACTCCAAACCCGAACAGGGCGAGCAGAAAAATGACGGCGCGAATGGATTCCGGCCGATGAGCCAGATAGATGTGCATCTGGAGCAACTCCAGCGATCCGCCAGGGGTGGCAGCGAGCACAAAGGCGGCGACCAACAGAAGAAAACCGAGCTCGCTCGCGACCAGTGTCGTAAACGCCGCATAACGCACCTTTCTGTGGCGATGGTTGACAAGCACATAGGCGTAGGCGCACAGAGACATCGCTTCCCAGGCGATCAGCAGCGGCAATCCATTTTGCGCAGTCAGCAGAAAACTGATGAACACATACTGGGCCGCGACCACACTCACCAGCACATAGGAGGTGCCCGGCCGCTTCAGACGCGCATGCCCTCCCGCATAGACGAAGGAGGCCGTTCCAATCAGGCCCAGAATCACAAACAGCAAATCGCTGAGCGGATCCGCGGCAAATGTCCAGGTGCCAAAGAATCCGATGCCGGGGATGGAGACAATCGGAAGCGTCGCACCCTCAACCATTCCGGCAAGACCGAAAACAAACTGACCGAAACATGCGGCCGCCAGGAAAATCCAAATGAAGAATCCGATGGGGCGCAGTTTCATAGTCGCGACAGCGATCGGCGGCGCAACGAGAAACATCAACACCGTCGTCCAAAAAAGAGCGATCAACTGGACTTCACCTCCTCCCGTGACCGAATCGCCTTCAGAAGTCCCCGAAGAAGCGCGTACGGGTTGGGCGGACAGCCCGGAATGTAGGCGTCCACCGGCAGCACGCTGTCAACCGGACCGACAAAGCGACTGCTGTTTGCAAATACACCGCCATGCAGCGCGCACACGCCGGCTGCCACCACCAAGCGGGGCCGCGGCATGGCGTCATACGTTTCACGGAGCACGGGCGCCATCGCCTGGGTCAAAGCGCCAGTCACCAACAGCACATCGGCATGCCGAGGTGAATGGGTGAAAAACAATCCCAAACGGTGGAAGTTATAATACGGATTGCTGAGCGCAAGGACTTCCGACTCACACGCATTGCACGATCCAACGTCGATATGCCTGATGTGCAGCGAATGTCCGAAGTAACGGGCGAGCCGTGCGCCCATACCCTGTTCCTCCAGTTCATTCCAGTCCGCAGGAATGCCATGATCAGCCGTCATTGATCGGCTCCCCCCTCCATGGTTGAGATGAACCGCTCTTTGCGAACTTCCGCCCGGTCGATCGCTTCCGCCCATGAAAAGACACCCTCAGGACACCGGTCGACGCAGCGGCCGCACGCGATGCACGCTCCCACATCCAGGCGCAAAGCGGCGTCCCTCTGCGCCTCGACCCGCGTGATCGCTTCTGTCGGGCAAACCTTCGAACACTCTCTGCACGCCGTGTCGCTGCACGGACCGTTCATGGTCGGAACGCTGTTCCAGCGGCGCCTCGACAGCTCTTGCTCCCGCTGTCGAGGATACGTTGTGGTAACCCGCCCGCTCGCGAGTCCCGACAGGAGCCACTCTGCCCTCATAGGCCGATCCCCCTTCGTCACAAGAAATTTACCGGTCCAGTCCCGCATAGGACAGACCGAAACTGGCGTCTATGATGGGAAAGTCAGTCTGGATGTTGCCGTTGGCGGCGGCCAGGCCAAAGACCGGCCAATTCCACGCCGAGGCGGCGCGAATCCCCCATGCAACCACTTTGCCGTTGTCGCAAAAGAGTACATGGCAGACACGCCCGCGCGGAGATTCGGCCACTCCGATTCCCTTGCCCCTAGCCTGCGACAATTCTGTTTCCACAAGCGTCGACGTGCCGAGCGAAGGCAGAAGTTCCAGCACGATGTGCAGAGATATGTCCCATTCGCGCACTCTCACCCGAAAGCGGGACAAGGCGTCGCCAAACGCGTCCTCCGCCGTCATGCAGGCATGGCCCGTCGATTCGTAGAGATGGCGCAGACAATCCGAGCGGGCGTCCACGGCCAGGCCGCAGGCTCTTGCGACGGGACCGACCACGCCGTAGGACTTGGCCCACTCCCGTTCAACGATGCCGGTCGGGCGAAGCCGGTCGATAAATGTCGGCGTGTGAAGCAACAGCCGAAGAAAGCGGCGCACCCGCCGGTCGATGGCCGGGAGTTCCGCGGTCAGCCGCTCCGTCCCCCTCTCCCAGTCGACAGACGCCGATCGCCCCAACCGCACGGCGCCGCGCAGATAGCGCGAACCGGTCACCTCCGCGTTCAGTCGCAGCAGTTCTTCCTTGGCGCGCGCAAACTGCGCCTGCGCCACCGTCATCCCCGTCGCAGAAGCGAGTTGGGAAAAATCGTGAACATGGTTGTACAGACGCTCCATTTCCCCGAACAGCATCCGCTCCCTCTCGTTTTGCAGCGACGGGCGGTAACCGAGCGCCTGCTCGGCAGCCCGACAAAAGGCGGTTGCATGCGCCGCCGTCGACGTGCCGGAGATCCGTTCCGCCAGAAGCAGCGCATCTTCGGCAGTCATTCCCACCGCCAGTTTCTCCATATCGCGGTGTTTGTAGAAGAGTTGCGGCTGCATATGCATGATTTGCTCGCCGATCGTATCAAAGAGAAAGAATCCGGACTCGGTGACATCAGCCCGCACGGGCCCGAGAGGCAGGTGAAACGTTCCTGATCCGCGCGCGACTGGGTCGGGAAGAAACTTTTCAGGATGAAGGATCGGCCGCAGATCAGGGTGACCGACCGGAGTATAGCCCGTCTTTTCCCACATCTCCCGTTCAATCCACAACGCGCCAGGATACTGCGACGCGAGAGAGGGAAATTCGGGACAGACCTTCATGCCGCTTTGCAGCGCCAACAACCGGGAAGAAAAATACGCCTGCGGCGATTTTTCGGGATAAACTTTCATGCCGCTTTGCGGTGTCGACACCGGGGAAGAAAAATACGCCTGCGGCGATTTTTCGCGCGGGTCCGCGTCGCAGCGACCGAAGCGCCAGACCACCTCCCGCTGCGTGCGGTCCATGGTGACAGCCACCAGCTCCCGTGCGAGTTCAGCGCCGGAGTCTTCCCCGTCGCCCGACGCAAAGCCATAGTATAGAAGCTCTGTGTCATCGCTTGCAAGCGCCTGAGCGACGAGAGCGATCATGTCCTGCACATCGTCCCGTCGGGTATGCATGCGCCATCCCTGCCACGGGAGCGTCTCTGCGAGTCGCGGTTGCATCATCCAGTCCACCTTCCCTACCCCCTTGGGAACACGTGAAATTCGATCGGTCAGTCGCACATTCTGGCCGCTACAACAGCGAGAGCGACCGCAGCGCAGAGATCCCAAACGGCAGCAGCAGGCCAAACGCCAGCACCAGCGCGATGTGAACGCCAAACGGAACCGCCGACGTCCAGGACCTGCCGTACTGCTCGCGAAACCGATCCAGGTGTTCGGAACTCTCGCCGTACCCGATCTGGATCGCATACCGTAAAAAGCTGGCAAAGAGGATGATCAGCAGCAGGAGCACCAGCACCCCCAACACCGGCACAGCGGAATGAAACAACGCATACACGATGATCAACTCGCTGATAAACAGGCCAAACGGAGGCGCCCCGGCAATGGCAAGCATGGCGAGCATCAGCGTTCCTCCCGCCCACGGCCAGACGCGCGCGACGCCACGCAGCCCTTTCATGTCCGTCGTCCCCGTCGCGTGCAGGAGTTCGCCGGACTGAAAAAAGAGCATCGACTTGATCAGGGAATGGTTGATCATCTGCAGAAATCCGCCGAGCGCGCCAACCGGCCCCAGAGAAAACCCGATTGCGATCATGCCCATATTTTCCGCGCTGGAGTAGGCGAAGAGCCGTTTATAGTCGTGTTGGGCAATCATCATGAGCACGCCCACAAGCACCGTCGCCACACCCAAAATGAGCAGGGCGGCGTGCGCAAACCAGTATACGCCGCCCGCGTCCGCGACAGACATGAAGCGGAGGATCCCATAGAACGCGCAGTTCAGCTTGATGCCGCTCAGCATGCCGCTGATGGGAGACGGCGCCTGACTGTGCGCATCGGGCAGCCAAAAGTGAAACGGGGTCAGCCCCGTCTTTGCGCCGTAGCCCACAAGTCCGAGCACAAAGGCCAACTGGAGAGCCTTATGGGAGATATGCGGAGCAATCTGCTGCAACTCTGTCCAGGTGGACGCGACCGCCTGGTTCGGTTGCGCGAACAGTAGGAGCAACGTGCCAAACAGTGCGCAGAGTCCGCCGAACTCCATGATGATGAGATACTTCCATGACGCCTCGATCGTCCCTTTGGTGCGGTGAAAGTCGACAAGCAGCACGGACGCCAGCGCCGTGGCTTCGATAAACGCCCAGGTCAACACGACATTTTCAAATAGGGGCACGCCCACCAGAGTGAAATAAAAGACGAGGATAAACAGGAAATAGGTGCGCGTGCGGCCTTTGTCCGCAGGATGGCGAAATTCTGCCGTCTTCATGTAATGCGTGGAGTACAGGGTAGCGGTGAACCCGACAAACAGGGTGATGCATGTGACAAACAAACCCACCCCGTTCAGTTGGAAGATCCCCATAAAGGAACCCCTGCCTTGCCCATACAGCCCCACAAGACGCCCCAGCGCGAGCAGAAGATTCGCGCCCGTCACGAATGCGGCGGTCCACGGGGCGTTCAGGGAGGGGAAAACCAACAACCCGAGAATGCCGATCAGAGGAATGATTAGAAGCAGCGGGATCCAAAACATTGCCTCACCCCCTCAGTTCACTGAAGTCATCGAGATGTTCGCTTCCATACGAACGCAGCCGCAGGCGCAAAAAGGCCAGCAGACCCGCGGCGACGGCCACATCGATAAAGACGGCGTAGTCGCCCGCCAGGGGAATGCGGACCAGCGTCAAACCAGCCAGTAGATCCAGTCCGTTGTCCGCAGTCAGGACGCCCATGAGTTGCTGCGACGCTTCGTGGCGGCTGAAGATGGTGGAAAGTCCGATCAGGAGGGTCGCCAGCGCCAGCCCCAGCAGGGGACCGTTCACGCCGCCGATGACCGCGCCCACACCGACGCCGAAAGCGGCCAGCACAAGGCACAGCGCGATGACATAGGACGGATTGAACAGAACCTGGCGGGCAGGTTGCGACGGGCCCGCGGGAGCAAAGGTCCTGCTGATCAGGCGGGGTATAATCAGAATGCGAATGACAACCAGGCCGAGCAACGCAACCCACATCGACACATCGGCAAAACGGATCGCATCCGTCAGGTACACGAGAGCCACGAGAATCGTCTGCACCCGATACCCCCGTACGGCGGCGCGCAATTCATGCGCGATCGCAATATAAACCCCCAGAAACGCCGTCAAAAGAAAAATCCACGCCAACAGGCTCACATTCACAACCCCCTTGTCTGACTGACCGGCAACGCTACAGATTGGACAGGTGTACAACGATGGCCAGCGCGGCGCACAGCGCGCCGCCCGCCATAAATTCAGCGATTCTCAGCAACCGCAGCTTCCCGAACGACGACTCCACCCAGACGACGACTCCATCCAGAATCAGAAGTTTGATAAACAGCGCGATGACCGCGCCCGCCACGGACAGCGGGGCCGCGTCCGGCGACAGGCCAAAGGGCGAAGTGATCACATTGGAGAGAATGACGCCGAGAACGACATATTTCATGCTACCGCCCCACTCGATCAGCGCGAGATAAGGACCGGAATAGTCGTAGACGCGATTGTGGTCGATCATTGAGAATTCCCGGTGAGAAGAAGGGTTATCCACGGGAATGCGACCTGTCTCAGCCAGAAAGACGGAGAAAAATGCGGCGATCAGCAGCAGATGCACGGGCGACCAGCCGAGGGACTGCAGCGTTTGATTCACCACATACGGAAGCGTCGAATGGGCGACAAAACTGACCGCAAACAACACCAGGATCAGGACGGGCTCCACGGTCATGGAAATGAACCGCGCCCGCGTGTTCCCGACCCCCGCATAGGGGCTCGATCCCGACACGGAACCTCCGAGCAGAAAATAGCCGCCCAGACCGAGTATGAAACCAGCCGACAGCATGTCGCCCGCGAAAGCCATGAACAGCGGCTTCGACGTCAGCACGGGAATCAGAAGGGTCACGAGCAGGGGAGCGGCAAAATACACATACGGGGCGAGATGGTACAATGGCCCCGCGTCATGCGGCACGAGGTTCTCTTTATTGAACTGCTTTCGCAGGTCCCGATACACCTGCCATATGCTCGGCCCCCGCTTGCCCTGGACAAACTCCTTCATGCGGTCCAGAATCCCCTTGATCAGCGGCGAGACAAGCCAAACAAAGAGCACTTGCAAAACCTGCACCACGATCGTCTGTGTGAGCGACACGACAATTCCTCTCCTTCAAAATCCAGCCGTCAAGTTTCCAGCGTCAGTTCCCAGCCGGTCAGTTCCCAGCCGGTCAGTTCCCAGCCGTCAGTACGCGGCGTCTGTCTTCCACGCCCGTGCGCACAGTCGGCGCATGGCCCCCGTGCCCGGCCGTCGGTGTCCAGCCGTCAAGCGGCGGTCTTGCAAGACTGCGGTTCCCGCGGAATCTTCGGCTGCTTCGCGGAATCTTCGGTTGCCCCGCGGAGGCTGCGGTTGCCTCACGCGGCCGCTTGCGCGGCCAGGTGCTAGACAGCGCAAAAATCCCCTACAAATACGCCTGTGAAGGCATACTTTGCAGGGGCTATCATCCCTAAGCGGGCTAACGCGAGCTCCAACGCTATACAATTCATCATTGAGAAAAATATGCATTAAATCAGGCCCGATGTCAAGCCCCCGTGGCTTTTTCCCGCGCTCTGTCACGGCCCATGCAGCAGACAACCGCCCGCCGGCAGCCATAGCGATCCGCAACACCCGGACTCCGTGCGCGCGTCCTACTCGACGTGCTTCTTATAGGACCACAAGACGCCGCTCTTCAGGATGCGCGGAATTTTCCCCGCCACGTCCACGCCTTTCACCGTGCCAAATCCGGCGCCGCGCCCGAGCGACCCCAAAGTGCCCTTGTGCTGAAACCGGCGCCGCGCAGGATCCTCGCCGCGCCACTTCGAAAGCAGGACCTCAGCCGCGTACTGTCCGTGAAATTCGGCCAGTTGCGCCGTCGGAGGCTCAGAAGAGGCAGCGCAGTCCCCCAACACGAAAATCGCAGGATCGTCAGGCACACGCAGCCACTCATCCACCACCGCGCGGCCGATAGAATCCGTCTTCACGCCCAGCGACTGCACCAGGGGATTGGCCTGAATGCCCGCCGTCCACACCAACTGATCAAATTCAAGCGCTCCGCCCTCGTGCAGCAGATGGTTCTTCGCTATCTCCCTGGAGCGCAACCCGTGAATGATCCGTATATCATGATCCCGAAGCCACGTCTCCACATACCGACGCAGCTTGTCCGAAAAACCGTTGAGCACCAGATCGTTGCGGTCCACCAGCGTGATGTTGAGGTCGTGTCGCGTTTCGCACAGTTCCGCCGCCAGTTCCACACCTGTGAGCCCAGCGCCGATCAGCACCACAGACCGATGGGCGTCGAGAGTGAGGATCGAGTGGCCCGTAATCTGGGCGCGCTTCAGGCTCTGCAGACTGAGCGAGTTCTCTTCAGCCCCCGGAATGCCGTGAAACCGGTCCACACAGCCCAGGGCGATGACCAGGGTATCGTAGACAAGCTCCCCCTGCTCACGCAACGTCACTAGATTGCGCGAGCGGTCGATCGCCACCACCTCGTCATAGACCGCTGTCAACTGCGGATGCGTCGGGAACGGCACCGTCACCTCTTTAAGCGAGGACGTCCCTGCCGCGATACTGTAAAACTCGGTCTTGAGCGGACTCTTCGGCAATCGGTCCACCAGCGTCACTTCGATATGTCCGGGCGGATCGGCAAGCACAGCGCGAAGAAAGTACATGCCCGCATATCCCCCGCCAATCAGGACAAGTCTGTGATTCATCAGCAAATCCCCCGATGCTCATTGCGTTGCAGTATGACTCATTTTGTCATTTTGGCCCGTATCACCAGTATAACGCTTCGCCGCAGCCGCTTCACGATGATCGGATGGCCACAGTTAATAAATTTGCATACTGGAACCTCTTGTTCTGTCACATTAGCACCCGAATGTGCAAGAAGCCTTAGGTCTCTTTTAACCGCTGAAAACATGCTCCCTGTAACAAGTTTGGCTCTAAATCGTAAATACAATATGCGGCTTGACAGCCTTTCGCTGGTTAATTGCATGAGAATTTAATGTGTTGTATCCTGATTTCTCTTGGGGAACCTGACAGCGGTATTCGTTGAATCTGAATAATCTTTTGCTTTGCTAAGACACGGCGATGCCTTTGATATTCAAAACTAGAAAGTCACCGCCGTCGAATTCACATAACAGATTTATGATATTCTCCGTTTGTAAGCCAACTTTGCGAATACATACGCTACCACAAGAATACCGAAGCACCATGCGAGTGCAATCCAGATGTTATTTCCGACAGGCTGGCCAGCAAGCAGAGACCGAATTGCTTTGACAATGGAGTTGACGGGTTGGTTGTTGGCAAAGACGCGAACGACGAAAGGCATATTCTTAGTGGGTACGAACGCCGAACTAATAAACGGCAGGAAGAGAAACGGATAAGAAAAGGCGCTTACACCGTCCACCGATTTTGCGGACAGTCCGGCAATCACCGCGAGCCAGGTCATAGCGAGTGTAAACAGCACAAGTATACCAGCTACGGCAAGCCAGGACAGCAGCCCTGCTGATGAGCGAAAACCCATAATCAGTGCGACGAGAAAGATAACGACAACAGAGATCGCGTTCGATACCAGCGAAGTCAGAACGTGCCCCCAGAGAATGGTCGAACGTGTGATTGGCATGGAGTGGAGACGCTCGAATATGCCCCGTTGTAAGTCTATGAACAGGCGGTAAGCCGTATAGGATATACCGCTCGCAACAGCCATCAGCAGTATACCGGGCAAGAGATAATTCACATAGTTATGCGTGCTGGATTGAATTGCACCGCCGAACACATAGACAAACAGCAGCATGAACGCAATTGGCATGATGGTGACCGTGATGATGGTATCCATGCTGCGGAATATATGGCGCATGGAACGTCCAAACAGGGTGTTCATGTCGCTGAAGAAATACTTGGTTGACGCTTCCAATTAGGCTTCCTCCTTGTTACCCACAATTGCGAAGAATATCTCTTCTAGTGTAGGTTGCTTTTCCACATACTCCACTTTTGCCGGAGGGAATCGCTTTTTTAGCTCCGAAAGTGTGCCGTTGGCGATAATCCTACCTTCATGCAAGATGGCAATTCGATCCGCCAACTGTTCCGCCTCTTCCAAATACTGCGTGGTCAGAAATACCGTCGTACCGCCATCGGCAAGTTCTTTGACAATCTTCCAAACCTCAATGCGGCCCTCTGGGTCAAGCCCAGTGGTAGGCTCGTCAAGGAAAATGAGCTGCGGTTTTCCGACAAGGCTCATGGCGAGATCGAGCCTACGGCGCATGCCACCCGAATAGGTGGATACCCTACGGTTGGCAGCGTCGACCAGACCGAAGCGATGTAGCAAGTCGTCAGCAACTTGACGCGAATTTTTGAGGTGCCGTAGTTTGCCCATCATGATCAGGTTTTCCCGACCAGTCAACATTTCGTCTACGGCGGCAAATTGTCCGGTTAGGCTGATCGACTGCCGCACATATTCAGGCTCTAGCGCAACATCGAATCCATTTACGACTGTGGTCCCACTGTCTTGCTTCAGTAGCGTGGTGAGAATCTTGACAATCGTTGTCTTTCCCGCCCCGTTGGAGCCGAGCAGGGCAAATATGCTGCCCTGTTTCACTTCGAAATCTACACCCTTCAAGACATGAAGCTGCTTGTAGGATTTTTGGAGACCTTTCACTTGGATTGCTACGTCTTGCATATTTTCACCTCCCTAGTATGACCGTGACATTTGACAAATTGACGACCCGTAGGCCTTTCAGCGCAGCATAGGTCAGCTTATCCATCGTCGCGCCATCAAAACAGACTGTTTTGAAGTCATTGTAAGATTTGTTTGTCACAGAAAAAGACAGACGGAATGACACGTTCTTGAGTGTCGCTCCCCGAAACGAAGCGTTCTTCAGTGCTGACTTGTCAAAGTTGACACCGATGAAGGTCTGCCCATCAAAGCAAACCCCTCGCAGGTCCGAATACTCGAAATCCACACCGCTAAAGACACAATTCTCAAAGGTTACTCCTCCAAAATCAGACTTGGTCAGCTTGGCATCGGTTAGATTTACATTTTCAAACTTCGCGCCTTTCAGTGTCGAAACATTCACACTGGTGCGTACTATGACGGATTTTCGGAAGCTCGTATCCTTAAGATCAGTGGCATGAAAGTTGCAGTCTGTCAGATTTGCACCGTCAAAATTAGCGCCACGCGCATCGCTGGCCATAAACGAGCTACCGGTCAAATCGGCGCCACTATAGTCGGCGTCGCGCAGCACGCTTGCCTTGAATTTCCCCTTGTGTAAACGAACGCTCGCGAAGTCACTCTCTTTCAGATTGCTCGCACTGAAGTTGATCAGCACCTGGCGCTCAAGCGACCGAGTGAGGTTGGCAACCTCTTGTACCGTTTGGTCAATGTCCCCGATGCTGTCAATGGTCATCTCAAAAGCCGTCTCATCGTCCTTGCCTTCGGCTTTGAGTTCACGAAACCGCTCCTGCAAATCGGAGAGAAGGTCCGCCTTGAGTTCTGCAACGCTCTTTACCCCGTCATAGGGGGCAAATACTTCGTTCAAATAGGTCGTCAATTGCTCATTCATCGGATCAGGTCTCCTTACAATAAGGTGTCGAGCACACGCTTTGCGAACTCCCAATTCCGTTTGTTGCTGGCGTAAGCAGCCCTGCCCTTTTCGGTAATCCGGAAATACTTGCGTCGACCCCCTTGAGACTCGTCGCCCCAGTACCACTCAATGACCCCGTCTGCCTCAAGCCGCCGAACGCTGGAGTACATCGTCGCTTCCTTCAGCTCATATTCACCTCCCGAGCGCTCAGCGATCAGCTTGACAATTTCGTAGCCATAGCGATCCGCTTCGGTCAAGAGCCTCAAAATCATCGTGTCGGTGTGTCCTCGCAGCAGGTCGGATGTGATTTTGTTCTGACTCATGTCTTCACCTCGCTCACCTCGACATCAGCATCATACATCAAATTACCGTTACAGTCAATGTACTTTATTAGTCAACTTACAATGACTATTTATGAACGGTATTGTTGTATTACAAACAACAAAACCCATTGGTCCGCTGATGGAAATCAGCAGGCAATGGGTTTTGGGGACGTATCCACCATACTGCTATAGCAATGCTGGCGAATCAGCTGTGCATGAATAATACGTCATATTCATTTAACCCCAATATCCTCGGATCCTCATATAGACTTATGTAGAATAGGCCCGAGCCGACCCACCCCTGTGAGGGGGCAGTTTGGCGCCCGAGCCCTTCCCCGAACCGGACTTGCGACTTTCACCGCATCCGGCTCTCCATTTGAAGTAGTCATTTGTTACACGAAGTTATGAGGTCAGGCCCATTTGTTTATAGTGTTCTTCTTCTGCTGAATTGTCGAGTTTTCCTGTAGCAAGGAATGCAAAACGCGACAAGGTGGTCTGTTTCTGAACTCTCCTCGAATGTATGGCTTCCTATCGCACTGCGCCAATCGTAAACATGTGTATACCCTTGTGTAAGCCGCCGATTACATTTTGCGCAGCGGCCATTCTGACGTCGGACAATTTGTGTTCGGTAAAATGACCAGTTCTGCTTCAATCCGTATAGCCTTTGGAGATATCTCACCTGTTGAGCTTTCATCAATCCGCGCAACTTTTTATTGGCATCTAGCCATTCACGTTCTTCAGGAACATAGGGATTCTTTTGTGAGCATTTGTCCGGGTACTCGACTTTGTAATAACTTAGTTCGTCGAGCATGTGTACATTGCAGTCGTCGTCCTTGAAGCCGAAGTTTCGGGCTGTGTACTCTCGGTATTGCGGGAGATTTGCAGCTTCGTTGAAACGGTGCAGATATTTACGGGCCACCACTGCTGGAGGTTCCCGAGTTCTCTGCTGGATTCGCCGAAACACAAGCCACCAGAGGTAGTAATCCAACTCAAGGAACGTGTCTTTTGAATTCCCTCTCCGAAAGTATTCAGCAAAGCCCCGAATCTTGCCATTCAAGATGGCAATTGCGCTCACACCGGGCATGGTTTGCAATGCCCGTGAATCCTTTGCCATGTTCCCTTTGAACTTTTGAATCGCCTTACGGCTCGGCTTTACGAGAACGTTCCATTGACCTTGCCGCTTCCACCGCCGAATATTGAATCCTAGAAAGTCGAATCCATCATCAGCGTGTGTCACGAGTGTCTTCTCTTCAGATAGTTGAAGATGAAGGGATTCCCGTAAAAATTCGGCGATCTCCGCTTTCAAAGCCTCTGCGTGCTCCCTTGTTCTGCAGAGAATCACCGCATCATCTGCGTATCGGACGATGAAACAAGGGACTTCTGCTTTGGTCCTTGCACGTGGCGACAGATGCTCGTATTTGCTAGCGATGAATTCATCCAACTCGTTCAGGTAGATATTCCCTAATATCGGACTGGCGATTCCGCCTTGAGGCGTGCCGGATT
>JAJYTO010000093.1 GCA_021793015.1 Bacillota bacterium | reverse complement strand
GTATCCTCCTGTTCCACCGCCCAGGATCACGACGTCAAACGCCTCGGCCAAACTCCTCATCCTCTTTTCGTAGTCTCCATCGCCACGCGCTCTCTCGATCACCGCATGTGCGCTCAGTCACCGTGAATATAGACTTAATAGCGCGCGGCGCTGCCGCCAAGTCCAGCGCAATGGCCTCGATCCTGTACAGGAGCAGCGCCTAGTCGCGATGAAGCAACGACCGCGACGTCGGCAAAAACGTGCTTCGCACCTGCTTGATCGCCGCAATTCTGGCTTCCGCCATGCGATCCGCCGCCTGGTACGTCGGAATGCGAAACTCCCGCGACATGGCAAAGATCTTGCGCATGATGTCGTAAATGCCCTCCACTTTCTTCTGGGCCCGGTCGGCGTTGTAGCCCTCCAGTTCATCGGCCACATTGATCAGGCCGCCGGCGTTGATCACGTAATCCGGCGCATATAGAATGCCCAGCTCATGCAGCTTGTCTCCGTGGCGTTCTTCCGCCAGCTGATTGTTGGCAGAGCCGGCGACAACCTTGCAGCGCAGGAGCGGAATCGTATCATCCGATATGACCGCCCCGAGCGCGCAGGGAGCAAATACGTCACACTCCGCCGCAACAATGTCCTTGGGCGCCACCGCCGCGGCGCCAAACTCTTCCACCGCGCGTTTCACCATGGTGCCTGAGATGTCTGTCACAATCAGTTTAGCACCCGCTTCATGGAGTTGGCGACTCAGGTCGTACCCCACATGTCCCAACCCCTGCACAGCCACGGTCTTGCCTGCGAGATCGTCGGTTCCAAACACTTCCCTGACGGAAGCCTGAAGTCCGCGAAAGACGCCGAGCGCAGTCACCGGACTTGGATCCCCGGAACTGCCGTACGCCTGGGAGACGCCTGTCACATACCGCGTTTCCTGATGGATCAGATCCATGTCGGACACCGTGGTGCCGACATCCTCAGCCGTGATGTAACGACCGTGGAGCCCCTCGATATAACGCCCCAGGGCGCGAAACAGCGCCTCACTCTTATCTGTTTTTGGGTTGCCTATCACAACGGTCTTGCCGCCGCCCAGGTTCAGTCCGGCCGCCGCCGCCTTGTAAGTCATCCCGCGGGACAGCCGCAACGCGTCGGTAATCGCAGCCTCCTCCGAGGCGTACGTCCACATGCGACATCCGCCGAGCGCCGGACCGAGTGTCGTATCATGAATCGCGATCATCGCTTTGAGTCCCGACGTTTGGTCCTGACAGAAAACGATCTGTTCGTAGTCGTACCTCGCCAGCGTTTCGAAAATCTGCAAATCCGCCGCCTCCCAAGACTTGTCTACCCAGCAATTCCCCACGCACTCACAAGTCAAAGCAAGTTTCTTGCCAACCCGTCATGGTGCAGTCAGAACCGCCCGTTCGATCACACTGCCGCCACGCGTCATGAAATATATTGCGCTCATGCGCAATTTGTAGCATGCAATTATTTGCGCGGATTGAGGTGCGCCACTGCGGTGCGCTATGAATACTCTGGATTGGCCAAGTCAATGGAACGGCAATCCGAGCTTCTCCAACTTATAGTATAGGTTGCGGACCGAAATCCCAAGCAGGCGGGCGGCCTCTGTCTTATTGTCAGACGCCGCCTGCAGGGCGCTTCTGATGATGCTGCTCTCCGTCTGCCGAAGGGCCGAAGACAGATCGAATGAACCGGCCTCTTCAATCGGTCGACCGGGGAATTCCACGCCCCGCGAATCTGGCAAATCGATATGCCTGACCTCCATCACGGCTTCCTGGTACGCCATCTTCATCATACCGCGACCAATGACGTTCTCCAATTCCCGAACGTTGCCCGGCCACTGATAGGTCTGCAACAGAGCAAGCACGCCTCTCGTCATCGACCGCACGCTGCGGCCGTAGTCATGGTTGAAGCGCTCGATCATCATCGCCACCAGCGCCTCAATGTCCTCCATGCGGTAGCGCAGCGGCGGGATGATGATCGGCAGCACATTGAGCCGATAATACAGGTCTTCGCGAAACCGACCGTCCGCAATCGCCCGCTCCAGATTGACGTGGGTTGCCGCGATGACCCGCACATCCACCGAAAGCGCCGTTGTGCCGCCGACGGGAACAATCTCGCGCTCCTGCAGCACCCGCAATAGCTTGGCCTGTGTGCCGGGCGACAGTTCGGCGATTTCATCGAGAAAGATCGTTCCATACATCGCTTCTTCAAACAGACCCTTCTTGCCGCCCTTGCGCGCGCCGCTAAACGCGCCTTCCACATAGCCGAACAATTCGCTTTCCAAAAGGCTCTCGCTGATCGCCGCACAGTTCACTCGCACAAACTGATTGGAACGCCGATCGCTCGCATTGTGAATCGCGTGCGCAAACAGTTCCTTGCCGCATCCGGATTCGCCGCGCAAAAGGACCGTGGCTCGCGTTTGGGCGGCCCGCCGCGCCGTGTCGACGGCGGTTGTCATGGGCAGACTGTCCCCGATGATGTCGGCGAATGTGTATTTCGCCTCCAGTTTGCGGATGCGCTGTCGCGCCCGGTCGAGCTCATCCGACAGCGAGCGCATCTCTGACACGTCGTGGATGACCGCGACGCTTCCCCGGAGGACGTCGCCCACCATGATGGGAGCGACATTGACAATCACGTCGCGGCGTTTTTGTCCGACTTTCATTTTGACGTTTCGCACGGCCTGTCTGGTTTGCAATACTCTCAGATGCATGCTCTCTCCCTCGGCGATATCCACGTCGGCGGGCTTGCCGATGACATCCCTTTCAGAGAGTCCGATCAGACGGGTGTAGGCGGGATTGATCAAGATCCCCCTGCCCTCCGCGTCAACGACGGATATCGCATCCTGCGTGGCGCTGATGACAGCTTCGAGCAGCGTCTGCACCTCCTTCAGATTCGTCACCTGCGCCGCCAGGTCGCGCACTTCAGTGACATCGCGAAATACGGCGATGGCCGCCGCCACCCGCCCATCTTTGGCCACCACCGGCACGCGGTTGGTGATGATCTCGCCGGCGCCCAGAGACTGCACCTGGTTGAGCTCAGGAACACCCGTCTGCAACACGATGTGCAGACGACTGTTGGGAATCGTCTCACTGGCGAGAGTTCCCAGCGCCACATCCGCCGGGATGCCGATCAATCGCTCGGCGGCGGAATTGAACAGGGTAATGCAGCCGGAATCGTCAACAGCGATCATGCCGTCATGAGCTGCGTCAAGCAGTGCGGTCAGTTCACCAGTCATTGGCCACCTCAAATTCGCTGCGCTCTCTTCCTCTTATCCCCGACTTATCCGGAAAATACGGTGGTCCATGCCAGTCGGAGACATATATTGCGCCCCTGCCTGCGAGGATGGATCATGCATGCCACTGCGGCTCAGACAGCCGCGGCCTCCCGGCCGCTAATACTCGCCGCAGCGGCATGCGCGATCCATCCTGGCGGAAGTCCAGCGCTGTCGCTAAACTCGCGACGGGCGCAATGTATGTCTCCTCCCCGAGCGGGCCTTGCATTCGCGAAACGTTTCGTCGCGCCGTCTGCGTCAGCCGTGATCAAACCGCGGCGAACACAGGACGGCGAGCGCGTGCGGCAGCACGTCGAGGACAGAGCGAACGGCGGCAACGGCCCCTTCCGGCTTGCCGGGCAGGTTGATGATGAGGGTGCGCTCCCTGATGCCCGCAATCCCCCGCGACAGGAGTGAGTAACGCGTTTGCGCCAGACCCTGCCGCCGAATCTCCTCAGCCAGCCCTGGCATCTCACGGTCAATGACGCTCCTTGTCGCCTCGGGGGTAACGTCGCGGGGTCCTGCGCCCGTACCTCCCGTGGTCAGCACTAGCGGCGTATGACAGGAGACAAGATCAGTCAGCGTCTCTCTGATGATCTCCATTTCGTCGGGAATGACAGTCGCGGCCGTCACCGTAAACCCCGCCTCCAGCATGCACTCAACCAGCAGCGATCCCCCCCTGTCTTCCCGTTCTCCGGCATGGGCGCGGTCGCTGACCGTCACGATGGCGGTTTGCAAAAAACGCCCTGTATCCTGCCCGTCCATGATGCCATCTCCATCCCGGTTTTCGCCGCGCCATCAGTCCCGCCGACGATACAACCCGCTCTTCCCGCCCGATTTCTCCATCAGGGCCACTGATTCGATCGTCATGGACCGATCGATCGCCTTGCACATGTCATAGACGGTCAGAGCGCCCGTCGTGCAACCCGTGAGCGCCTCCATCTCAACGCCCGTCTGCCCAATGGTGCGCACGCGAACTTCAATCCTCAACACTTCGTCGTCTATGTACGAGAACTCCACATCAACGCCGGTGAGCGCGACCGGATGACACAGCGGAATCACGTCTGCGGTCCGTTTTGCTCCCATGATGGCCGCCACCTGAGCCACCGCCAGCACATCGCCTTTTGCGATCGCTCCATCACGGATACGCGCAAGGGTCACAGGGCGCATCCGCACTTCGGCGCTCGCTCGCGCCACTCGTTCGGTCGCTTCTTTCGCGCTGATATCGACCATGCGAGCGCGCCCTTGGTGATCCAGATGCGTGATGCGCTGTCCAGACTCTGAATGTTCTCCGGTCATAAGTCACCTCATTCACCAGTGTACCGATGTTGTGCGATTCTCGCAAACCTCCGCTGGACGCTGTATAATTGACCTTGTTTTCGCAGCGTCTGTCTTCGCTGACGCCAGAGAATCGATATCAGATGGGAGTGACCGCCCATGCGCGTGACAGTGCGTCTGTTTGCCGCAGCGGCTGAGACGGCGGGCCTTCATCGCCTGGAGATGGAGTGGCCCGATGGACAAGAGGTGCGCCTCGCCGACGTCCGCATCCGTCTCGCCGATTCATTTCCATCGCTTCACGCTCTGCTTTCCCGCGCCTGGTTTGCCCGCGGTCAGGAGTACGCAGCCTTGGAAACTCGCGTGGAGGACGGCGACGACATCGCGGTGATTCCGCCGGTGAGCGGAGGCCAGGACAGCGATCCGACGACGAAAGCGGACGCGGGCGCCGCCCTGAACGACGCGATCGCGACGCAGGCCGCGGTGGTCACTCACGAACTGCGGCCGGAAGCCATGTATTCGTTTGTATTGCGCCGGACAGCGGGCGCTGTGGTGGTCTTTGCGGGAACGGCGAGAGAATTTACGAAGGGCAGGCAGACGTTATACCTGCGGTATGAAGCCTATGCGGACATGGCGACCAAACAGATGGAGGAAATCGCGGCCGCATGCCAAACGCGCTGGCCAGGCGCCACTGTGGCTCTGTGGCATCGAGTGGGGCGCCTGGAGATCACAGACATCAGCGTGCTCATCGGCGTGTCGACACCCCACCGCAAAGACGCCTTTGCCGCCGCCCAGTATGCGATTGACACTCTGAAACAGACCGTACCGATCTGGAAGAAGGAGTTTTACGCGGATGGTGAAATCGAGTGGCGGGGACCGGATGAACCGTGGAATCCCGTAGACCATGCGTGAGCCCCTGCACCCTGCACAGCAGCGGCCTTCAAATCCTGTCTCACATGGGCGGGATTGACGCGCCGCGTTCATTCTGCACAGGTAAAGCAGGATCGCTGCCGCGGCAGCGCAGGCACAGCTTGACACACAGAGGGTAAGCGGTTACACGATGGGCGCAGGCAAAAGCCTGCAAGCGGGCTAGCGTTCATCATCATCGTCTTCGAGCAACTGGGGAGACAGTTTCTGATCCCCCTGTTTGCGCCGATACGATTGGGAAAGCGCCAGAAACGGATCGTTGTTGGCGTGCGTGGCTCTGCGCAGCAACTCTTCCGCTTCCCGAACACTGGCCGTCTGGCGGGAAGGCTTTTGCCCATCGGACACTAGGTACACCCCTCATAAGATGGTCTGATGATTGCCTTGTTGCCTTTTATATGATTGTACTACGTCGATAGGCCAAGTTCCAGTACTCCTGTTTGATTTTCCTTATTTCCAACAGTGCCATTTTGAGGCGACTCCGGCTGCGCGGTCTCCGCGGACCGCGCAGCGCGCAGCGACCACTCCACCGCGTGCCACATGCGATCGCCATGAACAGCGAGCAGACGGTCCAGATGCTCCCACGGAAGCACCAGCAGACCGAGTTCGTCGGCCTCTTTGAGAACATCGTCATGGACTGGACCAAGGGCAAGAATGATCGCCTGATCGGCACTCTCAAGACCGGCGTGAGTGTAGGCCTGCGCGACGACCGACGCGGGCATGGAACCGTCGGCGATGAGTCCGACCTGGAACAGCACCCGTTTTCCTTCCGATGTCGCTACAAAATACCCTCTGTCATGGGCGGACGCATGCTGCTGTGCGCCGGGTTCGCCGGTTGCAAAGACAGTCTGCAGGCGCCTGGCGGCCGCGCTTGGATCAATCGCAGCAAGTTGCGCCGATGTCGCCGCGCTGTGCATGGCGCCGGATCCCGGCCTGAACGGTGCAGGGGGCGCAGTCAGCCCGGCATCGCCCCGATGCTTTTGAAGCGCAGCTTCGAGCCGAACGGCCCGTTTCGCTTGCATCGATCTGGTCCAGGCATCCGCGACCGCCCTGTCAACCAGTTGCGATACGCCTGTTCTGCGCGGCGCCCGACAGAAGGCGTGCAGTTGGCGGATGGTAAACCGCTCAAGCACAGTCTGTGCAAACAGGTCGCGGTACAGAAGTGTGCAGGCGCCCTCGTACCGACTGCGTTCCCGCTCCCATACGGCGAAGCGCAGACACGCAGCAGAAAAGTCAGCCTGCACGCTGTGTTCGCGCCCCTGCCAAACAGCTTGCGACAGCGCTTCTGTATGCAGTCGCCGCACCTCTCTGTTAAGGATGAGCAGCAGAGTCAAAGAATCGATCGCAATGTGCGCACGCCGACTGACGATGGTGGCCAGATCGTGCACAGGGACCGGCACGGTGGAGTAAGAAAACGGCGTGTTGCGCTCTATGTCAGACCGTGCGATGTTGATCTCATCGGATTCTCCCAAAATAAACGGCAGGCGAACGTACACGGGGTAACGCTGCGCATATTGTCGACACAACGGCAAAATGCCGTCAATGACGCCCATTTCTCTGCGCGTGCGCGTGCGAACGCCAGGCAACTGCAACAACAGGCGCAGCCGCACACCCAAGCGAGAACCGACTGATTCGTCCAGGAGATCGACCCAGCAGACGGTGAAAATCCCCGCCCCGATAACCGCAATGCCGAGGGCTTTCCACCAGAGTCCGAGCGCAAGCAGAACTCCCCCAGTCAACAGCGCGTACGTCACCAGACTCCCCCCATTTTGAACAAGCTATCTCAAGTATGGGATGAAACGGGCCGATTCAGTCGCCTGTCCAGAAAAATCGCCGCAGGCGTATTTTCTTCCCGGTTGTTGGTGCTGCGCAGCAGCATGGAGGTCTTTCCAGAAAATCGCCTCTTGCAGCGTTTTGACGCAGTGCCCACCGATGAATCCGGGCCGCTTCCTGAGCAATCCGTCCTTTTCAGCCGCCGCGAAAGCGACGATGACGCCCAGAGCCGAACTGTATGGCCATGGACAGCTGTCCGTTGCACCCCCTTCCCTGAGTGAATCAATTGTAGAGAGGTGAAGGGGGTGGAAGCTTCATGTTGGATGGATTGCAACGCTGGATGATCGTGTTTCTCATCATCTTCGTTCTCTTCTTCTTGCTCGTGCCGGGTCCACTTCAATAACCGTTCGCGGTGGATCATGATCGGCGTCTCAATCAAATCGGCCGTTCATGGTTCACCGGCGTTCGAAGTCCGCTGTGCGACTGATGCACTCAAAAACTGGCCTCAAGTTCATCGACAAGTGAACCGACATACGCGACCGCCTTGCGAATGGGTTCCGGTTTCTCCATGTCCACCCCGGCCACCCGCATGAGTTCAAGCGGCGGCAATGTTCCACCGGTCTTAAGCGCCTTCAGCCAGCGATCTACAGCAGGCTGTCCCTCTTCGCGAATCATTTGCGCAACGGCAGTCGCTGCGCTCAAACCGGCCGCGTAGGTGTAGGGATACAGCCCGGCGTAATAATGCGGCTGGCGCATCCAGGTGAGGCTCGCGCCGTCGTCGATAACCACGGCGTCGCCCCAAAACTGCGAGAGAACGTTCCCTTTTTGCTCGCACAGGACCGTCGCTGTGATCGGTTGACCCTCCTCTGCCAGGGCATAGACGCGCCGCTGCAGCTCGCCTTCCAGCAGGTGAGTGACAAAATTGTGATAATAAGTGCCCAGTGATTGCAGGATCACCCAGCGGCGCATGCGGGCATCGTCCGTGTGCGCCAGGATGTGCTGCGCCAGCAACAATTCATTGAGCGTCGACGGCGCCTCGATGAAATACATCGACGGCCACGTATTGAGCATCCGCTGATTGCGGCCCGCCAGTTCGCCGTGTCCGGCGTGACCCAGTTCGTGCGCCAGCGTAAACGCCGAACGCATGTTGTCCGCCCAGGTCAGAAGAATATACGGGTGCACCCCGTACGTATCGGAGCAAAACGCCCCCGAAGACTTGCCGATATTGTCCGCCAGATCCACCCAGCGTTCGGAAAACGCACGCTTCAGGATGTCGCCGTACTCGTCGCCCAGCACCGACAGAGCTTCGCGAATCATCTGCTCCGCCTGTTTGTACGTGGTTTGCGGCACGTAGGCCGCATCCAGGGGCGCCTTCAGATCGCACACCAGCATCCTGTCGAGACCGAGGATCCGCTGGCGCAGTCGGGCCAGGCGACGCATGTGCGGCGCCAGTTCGGTCTGAATGATGTCCAGAACATTGTGATACATGTCCATCGTCACCTGTTGCGGATGCAGGAGCATGCGCGTCGCCGACTCGTACCCCCGCAGGCGCGCCGTGATCACTTGCCGCTTGACCTCCGTCGCATATGTCGCCGCAAATGTATGTTGGTAGTGCGCGAGCGTCTCGACAAACGAGCCGTACGCCCGCCGGCGCAACTCATTATCCGCTGACTGCTCGAAATGGTCTTCGTACAAAGCGAACGACACCGGATGCTCGCTGCCCGCAGAGTCGGCGACAGGCGCGAACGTCATATCGGAAGTCTTGCTGCGGTCGTAAATCATGCCCGGCGCCTGCAACACCTCACCCAAGGCAGACAGAACCGCTTCCGTCTCTGGCAGCAGTTTGTGCGGCTTTGTATCCAGAATGTCCAGCAAATATTTGCGCAGGTCGGCGAGGCGCTTCTCTGCGCCCACATAATCCTCGACGACTCCGTCGGGAAGCGCCACAATCTCCGATTCGACAAACGACAGTTCCGATTCGATCTGCGCAAACGCGGCGCCGACACGACCCATGTTGGCCTGGTGAAACGGATCTGAACCGTCCCCAGAGATCAGCAGGCTCGCATATGTATAGACGCGCGTCACTTTGATGTACAGCGCCTCCATGGCGTCCAGACAGTCCGCCAGGACGCCGGCGCCTTCCCCCAATCGACCTGCATACTGCGTGACTCCTGGCACCATCGTGGTGATGGCAGTCAATTCTGCCTCCCACGCCTCCTGGGATGGAAACAGATCAGCGAGGTTCCAGGTCAACGGCTCCTTTACCTGCGCACGCGTCAATTGTCCGGCCATACATCGATCTCCCCCTCTATAGACATCAGACATCAAAAGACATCGGACATGAAAATATCGTCGATCCTGCGGATCTACCATCCTATATTACCAGACCGTGGTTGTGATTGTATCCAGCATCGCGAATATTTGGTACTATTATTTCGATGCAGGAAACAAGCGTGGTCATTCATCGGGAACATTGACAGGCGAGAACCTGACATGCGAGGGAGGGGTCAGTGTGACGGTCGTATTGGACCAGACATGGGATTTGGACAGCATCTTCGCAGGCGGCAGCGACTCGGCTACGCTCGCGCAACATCTGGACGCCGTACGGTCAGACATCGAGCAGTTGCGGCGCGGCATTGTGGAAACGGCCGCAACTGCGGGGGCGGACGCGTGGACGGCGATTGTGGACCGCGTACAGGACGTATCTGCGCGACTTCGCGAAGCGACTGCATTCTGCGGCTGCTTGGTCAGCCAAAATGTCAAGGACGACAAGGCCAAATTGCTGATCGGGCGGACCAGCCAACTCGGAGCGAGTCTGTCAGCAGTCGGCATCGCTCTTGACGCCAAACTGTTGGACATGCCTGAGGACGGCTGGCAGTCATTGCTTGACCATCCGGGTGTACAGGCGATCCGTTTCAATCTGGAAGAGCGGCGGACGCGCGCGATGGAGCGGCTGGATCCCGCGCGTGAGACGCTGATCGCGGATTTGAACGTTGACGGGTATCATGCGTGGGGCCGCCTGTACCGCACCGTGGTCGCGCGGATGACCCTGCCTTTCGAGGAGAACGGCGAAACCGTTTCGCTGTCGATGGGGCAGGCTGCCAACAAGCTGCTGGACGCCGACCGCGCGGTGCGCGCCGCGGTCTTTCAGAAATGGGAAGAAGCGTGGACCGATTCTGCGGAACTCTGCGCCAGCGCGCTGAACCATATCGCAGGCTATCGGCTTGCGGTGTATGCACACCGCAACTGGACCTCTGTACTCCGGGAGCCTGTCGAGTACAACCGCATGACAGAGCAAACCCTCGCAGTCATGTGGGATGTGATCGAACGGCGCAAAGCGCCCTTTGTCGCCTATCTGAAGCGTAAAGCCAGGCTCACCGGAGCCGGGGTTCTGAGTTGGCACGATACGACGGCGCCTCTTGCGTCGGGAACTTCGACATACAGCTATGAACAGGCGGCCGCTTTTATCACTGAACAGTTTGGGCGCTTCAGTCCGGCCATGGCCGAATTTGCGCACAGGGCGATCCACAATCGCTGGGTGGAAGCGCAGGATCGCGCCGGAAAGGAGACAGGCGGTTTTTGCACCAGTTTCCCGGTCAGCGATCAGACGAGAATTTTCATGACGTTCTCTGGAAGTTTCGGCAATGTGTCCACGCTCGCCCACGAACTTGGACACGCATACCACCAATCTGTCATGCGCGGCTTGCCCGTCATGGCCAAGAGCTACGCGATGAACGTCGCTGAAACCGCGTCTACGATGGCGGAACGGATCGTGGCAGACGCGGCCGTTCACTCTGTCAGCGATCCCGGAGAACGGCTGGCGCTCCTGGAAGACAAGGTGCAGCAGGCCGCTGCGATGTTCATGAACATCCATGCCCGCTTCCTGTTTGAGACCAGATTTTATGAACGGCGGCGCCAAGGGCTGGTGGGGGCCGAAGAACTGTGCGATATGATGGTGCAGGCCCAAAAGGACGCGTTTCACAACGCCCTGGACGAGTATCATCCGCACTTCTGGGCGTCCAAGCAGCATTTCTATGGAACGGGTGTGCCGTTTTACAATTTTCCTTATACATTTGGCTACCTGTTCAGCAACGGCATTTACGCCCGCGCCGTGGAGGAAGGTCCGTCATTTTCCGACAAGTACGTGGCCCTGTTGCGCGACACGGGCCGCATGACTGTGGAGGAGCTCGCGGCCAAACACCTGGGCGTCGACCTGACGCAACCGGAATTCTGGGAGCGCGCGACGATGATAGCCGTCGCGGACGCCAACGAGTTTTTGCGCTTGACTGAGGCCCTGTAGAGATTGTCCGAAACTAACATGGCCTGACGGCCACCGTGACGCCAGATCGTCACGTCGTTGGCTTCGCAGAAGCCTTCCAGCGCGTCACATAGTCTTCCAGAGCCTGGTGCAGTTCGTGACCTATGCGAGCATACGCGTCCTCCTCCAGGTTCGCCAGCGACACGCGCACGGACCACTTCGGTCCATGAAATCCACCGCCATTCAGCAAGACGATGGAAGATTTGTGCGCCAGACGAAAGAGGATATCGACCGGTTCATAGTTCTGCTCCAGGTAGGCCCGAAACGCCCCGCCGTAATGATGGTCCGCCCACTGCGCCAAGTCGAATTCCGTATAATAGTCGGCGCAGAGCGGCAGATTGGGCCACGGCAGTCCCAGACCATCATACAACCGTTTCATGCGGCGGTGACAGATGTCCCGCGTCGCCTGTTTATAGCGATTGTCCTTGTCGAGCAGAGAGAACGCCGCAAACAGAGCCATCTGGACCTGTTGCGGCGTCGACAGACCGGCGGTGTGATTCAGGGCGACCTGACGGCTGTCCGCCACCATGCGGTCGATAAACCGCAACTGCGCAGGATGTTGCGACAGAGACCGGTACCGCTGATTCAGACGCTCCACTGTCTCGTTCGGCAGGCGCCGCAACAAATGATCGAACACATTGTCTTCGTGGACCGCGACGACGCCGAGCCGCCAGCCCGTTACGCCAAAGTATTTTGAAAATGAATACACGCCGATCGTGTTAAACGGCAAATCCGCCATCAGCGAACGGTAATCGTCCACGAATGTGCCGTACACGTCATCCGAGATGATCATCAGGTCGGGATTGCGATGCGTCACGATTTGTTCCAACTGCCGAACGGACTCCGTTTGCATCGCCACGGAGGGAGGATTGCTGGGATTTACGAGAAACAGGGCCTTGACGGCCGGATCGCTCAACTTGTCGATCTCCGACTCGGGATACTGCCAGGTATGGTTCCCTTCCTCCGTCAAGCCTGCAGCCCTGATTTCCACTACATCGAAATCGTAGCGCGCCAGATGGGGAATCTCCACATACGGCGGAAAGATCGGCGTCATGACGGCAATTTTATCCCCGCGCGCAAGCAGGCTGTTCTCAATCAATGTGTCAAATATGTAGCACATGGCCGCCGTCGCGCCTTCCACGGCAAACAGGTCAAACGTGTTGCAGGCCGCTTCCGGACCGCACATTTCCTGCAGGAGATAGTCGTGCACAACCTGTTCCACATGGACAAGCATGCGATCCGGGTCTGGATAATTGTCCCCGATAACGCCGTCCACCAGTTCGTAAACCCAGGCGTCAGCGTCGAATCCTTTGATCGTGATCCCATAATCGATGATGTCCCGCAGCAGTGTCACGCCCCGCGCATCTCCGCTCTCCTGCAGATAGGCGGAGAGACGCCCGGCAATCCCCTTCTGTTCCGGTTTGCCGGCGAGATCGCGTTCATTCCAGACGCGCCGGCTCTCCTCTATGGCAAACCGTCCCAGGGCAAAGAAGGATTCTCGCGGCGTCGCGGCGATCCAGTTCGGGTTGCCCCGACCTGCGTCAAGCATGGCGCGCGCGGTCTTCTTTTCCTCCTCCTTCGCCAGACTGATGAGCTTGTTTTTGAATTCAAAGGGGCTGATCTCCTCATAGGCGCGCTCCATCAGACGAATCTCTCTGTCCTCACGGTCCAATTCCACACCGCCCCCTTCTGCATTCACACTCCAATGTTTCCCATTGATTGCCCGTCCGTATTCATTGCCCTTGGATTCGCCATGCGACAGCGCGCTGACGGCATGGCCCAACGCGCCATTTTCATTCGCTCACGACGCCGCACAGAGGCAATGCTGTCTACGCCATATCCCTACTGATTTCAACGCGCCCCTACAGTATAATGGTCAGTGATCGACGCTTGCATACAATAAGCCCACAAGACAGGAGACACCTCATATGACCGTAATGGACGCCATTTTGAATCGTCGCAACATCAAACAGTTCAACCCCGATCCCATTGACCACGATAGCCTCCTGTCCTGGTTGCAGGCAGCTTCCCACGCGCCCAATCACCGCATGGCGGAGCCTTGGGAAGTCCTTGTTGTAGGTCCGGAAACGCGGGTGAAGCTAAACCACAAGACCAACTTCGGAGACGCTCCGGTGGTTCTCGCCGTTTTATCCTCACCAGGGAAGACATCTCTGGAGCGTGACGAAAACGTGATGGCTGTATCCTGTTTTATCGAGAATTTCCTGCTGGCCGCTCATGAATCCGGTGTGGGTACAGGCATATCGTCCTTCGGCGTCTCGGCGCAAAGCCGCGAGATTCTCGAAGTTCCGGAAGGATACGATGTGGTGGCCATGATTCCCGTCGGTTATCCGGCAAGCATTCCCACCGTCAAACCGCGCACACCGATCGCCGCAAAAATCAGGTACCTGTCATGAGTCGTTGGGTTCCACCGCTGGTCTCTCTTTACAGCATGGCGGCAGCCGGATTCATTTTTCGCATGGGATTGCGTCAATACGAGAGCACGGGAAACGGACCCAAGAGCACACAATCAAACGTTAAGAGGTTGTTCAAAAAGGGGTCAGAACTCCCCGGCGCATTGCGGCGTCAGCGCCAAGGGGAGCAGTGATAATCCAAATTAGGGCAGGCGCGAAGCGGTGCATCTAGCGTCCGACTAAAGCC
>JAJYTO010000092.1 GCA_021793015.1 Bacillota bacterium | reverse complement strand
CCAAAAATGTGACCGCTCCGCCAATCGCAACGCGATTCATTGCCCCCGCGTTCCATGACTCGTGAAAATACAGCGCTCCCAACCACAGTCCAAAGAATGCCAGCACAACAACTCCCAGCAAAGCGATCACGGACACAGCCGCTTGCGTCATCACAAATACACGCCGCGAAACGGGCGCTGCGAGCACATTGACCAGTGAGTGATCCTCGACGAAGCCTGCCACCAACCGTGCGCTGAGTCCGATGCAAAAAACGGCGAGCAGCAGCGGCCATATCAGATTGAAAAACTCGTTGTCCAGAAACTGCGGCAGCGTCGCCATCCCTCCACTGACGCCGAACATGCGCACCATCGCTTTCGGCAGTTGCGCGAGCAACGCCTGCACCTGCTGCGAATGGGCGAGCGTGGGATAGATCCATTCAATGAGCCACCCATACGCTGCGGCGCTGAATCCATACACGATCACGCCAGGCAGAACCGATCGAAGCATATGCCGAAACCAGGCCATGTTCACGCCTTTTCCCCCTCCTGATGGTCATAATAGACGAGAGAGTCTTCTTCAACCCTCTCCGATCATCATTTTCCCGGACAATTCTATCGCTCTGCCTGGCCGTAATAGGCAAGGAAACTCTCTTCAAGTTGTGTCTCTTCAGAAGCCAAGGCTCGCACGTCATGCCTGCCTAACGCACGCAGGAAGGCATTCACGTCCGTAACCCGCAGGATCAACACAGATCCCTCCACGCGCAACACGGTCATGCCCGGCGCCGGAGCGGCCGCGACAGCCTGCGCTTCACTGGCGCTCGCACATTCGACACGGTACTGATGGGACCGCCCTGCCTTCAACTCCGCAACCCCAGCGACGCGAAGCAAGCGTCCGTCCTTGATAATCGCGACGCGGTCGCAGATGCGATCAATTTCAGAAAAGATGTGAGAGGACAAAAATACGGTTTTTCCACGCGCCCTCTCTTCCTGCACGAGATCCACAAACGCGTGCTGCATCAATGGATCAAGGCCAGACGAAGGTTCATCGAGTATGTAGACCGCCGGGTCGTGGAAAAAAGCCGCCAGGATGGCAACTTTCTGCTTGGTGCCCTTCGACATTTTCTGTATCGATTGACGAAGATCGAGTTCGAAACGCGTCGCGAGCGAGCGCAGGGACTGCCCTGCGCGCAGCCCGCGAAGACCTGCCGCCAACCGCAGGAACCCCTCTGCGGTCATTCCGGGGAAGAGGCTGATTTCGCCGGGAAGGTACCCCACCTGTCGATGGATCGCGGCTGCCTCCAGGAAGCAGTCCTTCCCGAAAATGCGCGCCTGACCGGCGTCCGCCCGCAGGAAACCGAGCAAATGCCGAATCGTCGTCGTTTTGCCAGCGCCATTCGGACCCAGAAACCCAACGGCCTCGCCCTCCGCCGTCTTCAAGCTGATATCGTGAATGCCTCTCCCATTCGGGAACGTCTTGGTCAACCCCGCAAGTTCGATCATAAGCACTCCCCCGCTCCCCTGATTTTGGATCATTCCACGGAAGTCAGAGCAAGCTGGCATCCAGGGACGACCGCTGGGCGCCCGGCATGCGAATGCACTTTGCGTTGGCCTTACTCTTGAGGCCGCCAGACCTCAAGCGGCCCGAGGCGAATCTACCAGCGCCGCTTTGAAAGCCCCTCCCACTTCGCGATAAGCGCGATCATCTCTTCATTGATAAATCGGTAAAAAGCGATCGCCTCCGCAAGTCTCTCCGCAGCCGGTTGATTGGCCGCCGCCGTCGCCGCGCGTTCCAACAGCCCCTGAAAAGCCTGCCCCTGCGCAAGGCTCGCCCGAAACGTCCCCGTCCACGCGCCGGACTGGATCTCGTAGTGATCGCGCCTGTTTCCCGGTATCCCAACCTTGCGAAACAGCCGAATCTGCAAGCCTTGTCTCACTGCGATCGAGGCCGTGGGCTTGCTCACCGACAGGTCAGTCGCGATGTCATCCAGCGAACGCGGCTCGCCCGCCAGAAACAGATACCCGAGAACTTTGCCGAGCGACCGCGATCCGCCGGACGCCTCAAGCATCGTGCCGAATTCCTCCACAATTTCCTGGGCGCGCGCACCGTCTTCCCCTCGCACAACATCCCTCCGCTCCCCGCCGCATTGCCAACGGCAGGCGATCTAGCCGCTGCTGATCTAACTGTTGTTATTATATCATACGTTTAATACATAATAAACAATAAGCGGACGACATAACGCCAACGGCTGATGCGCTTGACCACCCGGGCCATTCACCTGGTTCCACTGCTCAGCCATCCGCGGCGATGACGAGCCCGGCGGCCAAATCACCGATGAGACAGTTCCAAGAAGGAACTGTCTCATCCCGTACGAGCAACAAGTTCAGTTCCATTCATTCGATCGTCCACTCTCTGAGGAACCATATGCTTGGGCATCAGCAACCAACATCACCTGTAACCCAAACTGGACGCCCGACAGAGAATCTCATTCCCATCATTAACCAGTTGGCCGCCGTCCCCCGGTACGCCGCCTACGCGTGAATCAGCATGGTGCCCAGAAGCCCTACACCGTACGACACCACGCCGACGACGACGCCGGCGGCGGTCATTTCCAGGCCGCTCGCCCACCAGCGCCGCACGGTGACGACGCTCTTGGCGGCGCCAACTGCAAAATGGGCGAGGATGCTGACCAGCGCCGCCGCGACGATGGCCTGCAGACCGCTGAGAAAGAAAAATGGAATCAACGGCAATATCCCTCCGACAAAAGTCGACAATGCGCCGATGCCGGCGGATGTCCAAGGGTTCCCGCCAGCGTCGTCCGCGATTCCCAGTTCCTCCTGATTCATCGCTTTCAACAATTGCTCCGGATCGCGGGAGAGCCGCTCCGATATCTCCACGGCTTCATTTTCCGTAAATCCCTTCAACTGATACAGAAGCCGCAACTCTTCCTTCTCTTCGTCGGGATTTTCCATAATCTCACGCCGTTCGTGCTCCTGCTCGCTGTGCGCCAATTCGTTCTTGGAGCGGGTGGACAGCCAGGCGCCGACGCCCATCGACAGCGTGCTTGCCACAGCGCCAAAAAAGCCGCTGACCAGCACGGTGTGGCTGTTGGCGGTATACCCGGCGACGCCGGCGATGATGCCGAAAATCGCGCCCAAGCCGTCGTTGACGCCGTAAATGGCGTCTCCCAACCAACCGGCCGCTTCCCGCTTGTGAAATGTTTCCGCTCCCCACAGCCGGCTCAACGACTCGCCGATGTGCGCCCGAGGCGCCGCGAACAGGGAGCGGACCGTGCTGTCGTGATGGGCCTCTTCCTCATCGATGCGGTCGATCATGCGAATCATTTCGCCATCGTCGTACACCTGCCGCAGAAAATCGTACCATGCGGCGTTGCTCTGCTCCAGCTCGTCAAGCCGCTGCAGCAGTTCCACGCTCGAAAGCGTCGCGCCCCCGTCCTCGATATGACCGGACGAAGGCGCGGCGACGCCGGCTTCATCCAATTTCCTTGCCCACATATCTGCATGGGATTTCTCAATATCCGCGAGGCGCTCAAGGAGCGAACGCCGGGAGGGATCCTTTTCCAGAGCGGCGGCGCGTCCGTACAAGCGGGCCGCCTCCATCTCCCTGCGCCAGCTCTCGCCCAGCGTCTTGCTGATCATATTGTCCTGTTGCGCCATACTCACTATGTTCACTCTCCTGATACCGAACGGAATTGCGGCCGCGTGCGATTGCGACAGTGATCCCGATCATGGTCGCGAATACTTCTCCCACGATGAGACCAGCAACAATGGCCAGTCAGTGCTGAAACCAGACCGTCCATTGCTGAGCCGGTGTGCGTTTGCGAGTCGTTTCCCGCTGATCCGGAAAGCCAAGATAAACCGCAGCCACAAAATCCGCTTCGGCGGGAATCTGAAGAAAAGCTCGCGCCTTGTCCCCCGCAAAATAGTCTGCCGTACGCCAGATCGCCGCCAGGCCAAGGTGGTGGGCGCCAAGAAGCAGGTTTTGCACGGCGGCCGCTGTGGCCGCAAAGTTCTCCCTTGTGAGGGTCTCATCGACCGCTCGCAGAGAGTATACTACAATCAGAACCGGGGCGCTCATGATTTTGCGCCGCACCTGCTCCGCGGCGATGGAGCTCTTGACCGTCGCTGTGAACTGGAGCGGTCCACTGAAGAGCCCCTTTGTCTCCGCATTGGCCGTTCCCTCCGTTTGGTCCACGCGGGACGAATCGGACGCCAGTTGTTCACGGATGACATCAGCGATCGCATCGCGTCCGCGGTCCGTCACCACGCGAAACCGCCACGGCTCCGTGAGCCGATGGTTGGGAGCCCATACCGCCAACTCAAGGCATTTTTCAATTAACTCTTTCGGTACGTCCCGATCGGCGAATTTCTTCACGCTCGCCCGGGATACAATGGCCTCATCGACTTCCATCGTCAACCTCCCCGGCAATTTCCTGATACACATGGACCGTTTCCACAGTCACTCACTGCGATTGAGAATGGCAGGGGAACATTGCGCCATCCCCTGCCCTCTCACGGGTTCGCACCGATTTTTTTGCTGTCAGCCGAAGCTCTGACCGATTCCGTGCTACAGTTCCGTGTGGCCGCTCAAATATGCATTTGCCTGCTGTTGAAGCTGCTGCAGTGCCGCATGAACGCTCAATTGCCCCGTGACCGCTTTGTAGAACTGGGCGTCCAGCACCGCCTGCACTTCTTTATATCCGCCCTGCGCCGGGCGTGGAATCGTATACTTCGACGCCAGTGCAGCCATCGACACCCGCGTTCCCGCGTGCGCCGCCAAGAAGGCTTTTGGCATCTGCGCGGCCGACGCCTTGGTCTCTGGTGGAAATCCGGAATGTTCAGCCCAATACACTTGTGGTCCCGGACCGAACCACCACTTGATGAATGTCGCTCCCGCCTGATTCTGCGCCTTCGTATGGTCGATCATCAACACAAAGCCCAGACCCTGCGCCAGATTCGCGCTGTGTCCCGAAGTTCCTGCGGGATAGGCGAACACTCCGACCGGAAATCTACCATGGACGGCCTCCAGAATCTTTTGATACCCCGCCGACGTGCCGTCTGCAACGGCGATCTTGCCAGCCCCAAAATCTGCGCGAATATTGGATCCGTGCGCAAAAATCATCTCGTGTTTCACGTACAGGGTATGAAAGTAGTTGAACGTCGCTGTAGCCGCCGGGCTCAGGAAATCCGCCTTCTTGCCGTTTGAGCCAGGCGTGAACAGTTGTCCGCCGTTCGCGAGAAACGGCGGCAGGATATGCGCCGATGAATCCTTGTACGCCATCGGAATCACCGCTGGAAACTTCTTCTTCAAGATGGCCAGATCAGCGGCAAGTTGCGTCCATGTCGCGGGAGGCGTCTTGATTCCCGCCTGGGAGAACATCTTCTTATTGTAGGTCAATTGTGATACTTTCACGTCCGCCATGAGACGGTAATGCTGACCGCCCACTTCGCCGTTCGACCATACCGCCGGATAAAACTCATTTTGCCCCAATCCATTTTTCGCCTTGAGATAAGGATTCAGCGACAGGAGCGCGTGCGCGTTCAGAAATGATCCGTCGTAATGGCTGATCTCCGCAAGTATCGGCGGATTTCCGGCCGCCAGCGCCGCCAGCGCCTTTGTGCTCGCCTTCGTATTGTCAATCGTGACATGAATATTTGGATGCGTGCGGTTAAACCAATTGACAAGATAGACCTCCGAATTTTCGACAGGTCCTCCATTGTGCGATTCCCACAAGGAGAGTTGCACCGGCGCCGAGGCCGCCGACGAAGCCGAAGACATGGCTCCCGTCAATGCGTAGCTCGCGACCACAACCCCCGACAAACCAGCGACCAGCGGTCCGAGAAACTTGAGTTTCATTAGTCCTGCACCCCCGTATTGGATGATTGACGCTGCTCTAGCCAAATCCGTGTCTGTGCCAAGACAAATGTGACGCGCATCACCCCCCTCTGTGAATCATCTGCATCATTCTTTAGATCCCTGGTCGCCGCCGGCCACTGCGGCGACGATATGTTTTTGAGTGAACAAAAACACGATCACGATCGGCAGAATGGCCAACAGCGCCGCCGACGAAAGTTCCCTCCAGTTGGCCTGGTACGTTTGCATGTAGTGGGTCAGCGCCAATTCGATCGGATCGATCGCAGTCGAATTGGTCATGATGAGCGGCCACTGAAACTGATTCCAGGACGAGATGAAAGTCAGCAGCGTCACCGTGGCCACAGCCGGCCGCGCGAGCGGAACGGCAACCCTCCGAATATAGGTCCAGGTGCCCACGTTTTCGATGCGGGCGATCTCACGGTAGCTCGCCGGCAGTTTCATAAAATACTGCCGGAACAGAAATATCCCCGACGTGTTGGCGACAAACGGCACAATGAGTCCCGCGTACGTATTGAGCAGATGCAGATGAAACATGACCACGTACTGCGGTACCAGAAGCGCCTGAGCCGGCAGCATCATGACGCCGATGATGAGATAAAAGAACATCTGTTTTCCCGGCATCCTCACTTCGGCGAGCGCATACCCCGCGAGGGCGCTGCTGATCAGTACGCAGACAATGGTGACCGATGTGATCAGCACACTGTTGGCCAGGTAGCGAAGCCAGTGCGTCTGGGTGAGCACCGTCCACAACGCGTGAAAATGAAAGGCGGGAAGAAACACCGGCGGGAGACTGTACGCCGATCCGCGAACTCCCGTCGCGATCACCAGAATCCAGTACACGGGCGCCACAAACGCCACTGCGACCAGTATGCGTGCGGCCGTAATCCCCCACTTTGCCATTTGTGTTCCTCCTTCGCGATAGAAGACAACTTGCTCAGCGACCTGGACATTCCTACACCGGACAGGGGGTGTCTCCTCAGCGATAGAAGACAAAGCGGTCGGCGACCCATTTTTGCATGAGCGCGAGCCCCAGAATCAATATGAAGAGCATCAGGCTCATCGCCGACGCCAGCGAGAAGTGCTGATACAAAAACGCCGTCTGGTACACCAGCAATGAGTCTGTAGTCGTGGCGAACGCCGGTCCGCCCGCCCCGCCGTGAGGCCCCCCCGTCAACGCGTAGATTTGCGAGAATGACTGCAGCGTGTTGATGGTGGCGAGAACGACGACGAAAAACGTGACAGGGCTGACCAGCGGCAGGATCACGCGGCGAAACAGGTACCAGCGTTTCGCCCCGTCCACCTGGGCGGCCTCCAGCACGGATCGCGGCAACGTCGCGAGAGCTCCCAAAAAGAGCACGGTGTACAGGCCGAGTGAATGCCACAGACTGTAAATGATGACGGCCGGCATGGCCCAGTGTGTGCTCGCGAGCCATCCGGGTTGTGGAAGATGGAAGAAACCGAGTATGGAGTTCAGCAATCCAAATTGCGGATCAAACAGCCAGATCCAAATGATGGAGGTCGCAACGACGGGCGTCACATGAGGCAAAAATACCATCGAGCGCAACACGCCGCCGCGCCGGGAGCGAATGCCTTCGCGCAACAGCAGCGCCAAACCGAGGGAGAGCAATGTCGCGGCGGGCACCATCACCGCCGCAAAATACAGGCTGGTGAACAGCGCCTGCCAAAAGAGCGGTTGGGCGAATAGAATCAGGAAATTCCCGAGCCCGATAAACTGACTCTGGGACGTGAATATATTCCAGTGAAAAAAAGAGATATACGCCAAAAAGGCCGCCGGGGCATAGAAGAAAACCAAGAAGACCAGCATGCTCGGCAGCAGCAACCCAAAGCCCAGGATCGGTTCCAGTCTGTTGCGAAGGACGCTGCGCGGGCGTTCGATTGCGATGGCCATTTTCTGCCTCCTAAGTCTGAAAAATTGTCCCTGTCAGCCGGGAACTCTAGCTGTTGATCAGCGCAGCCGCTTCCGGCACGGCATGCACATAACCGATTTTCTTCAGCGAGCGCACGCGGCGGTTTTCTTCGTCAAACCAATGGAGGCTGGAATTCGGCGCCGTCAACCAGACAGTGGCGCCGCGTTCCGGCGCCGACTGCCCGTGTTCCAGAATGAACACCAGGGGGTCGTCGCCCCACAGGGCGTGCACATGGCTGCGCGGGCCGAGCGTCTCCACATCGGTCACCGTCACGGAAAACTGCACACCCTCAGCACGACCCATATGGATGAACTCCGGTCGAAAGCCGAGCCAGTGTCCAGAGTCTCCAGCCAGTCGCTCCCATTCCTGCCCGTGTGCGCCTGCATGCGTGATGACTGCCCGTTCGCCATGATTTGGCGACACAACCACCCACCCGCCATCGCGATGGCGGACGCGCACATCGATCGCATTCATCGGCGGCGACCCGAAAAAACGCGCCACAAAGAGTGTCGCCGGTTCATGATATACCTCGTCCGGCGTACCGATCTGATGGATCTCCCCCTGCTGCATGACCAGGATGCGATCCGCCATTGTCATGGCTTCCACCTGGTCATGGGTCACGTACACCGTCGCCGTTCCCGTCTGTTCGTGCAGACGCCGCAGATCCATCCGCATTTTTTCCCGCAGCACCGCGTCCAGATTGGACAGCGGTTCATCCATCAAAAAGATGACCGGTTGTCGTACGAGCGCGCGGCCGAGAGCAACGCGCTGCTTCTGTCCACCCGACAGTTGGCCCGGTTTTTTCGCAAGCATGTCCTCCAATTCGAGCAGCTTTGCCACTTCCTTGACGCGCTCCCGAACCTTTGGCTTCGGTGTTCGGACGGCATTCAGTCCAAACGCCAGATTTTCAGACACCGTGAGATGGGGATACAGCGCATAATTTTGAAATACCATGCCGACGTTGCGATCGCCGGGAGATAGCGCGGTTGCGTTCTGTCCTCCGAATTGAACGAGTCCTGCCGTTGGGTGTTCGAGTCCCGCGATGATACGGAGTACGGTTGACTTCCCGCATCCGGACGGACCGACAATCACGAGAAATTCACCCTGGTTGACATCGAAGCTGACGCCGCGCAGAGCCGACTGTGCGCCGTACTGCTTGGTCACTCCCCGAAAATTGACTACGTCCATTCCACTGCCTCCTCAGAGTTGCTGTCACCGTCGATTATCCAGACCGGGGATTATGGCCCGGTGTTGGAGGGCTCCGCATTGGGTTAAGAGTTGGTGGGGGAATAATCAAGAAGATGTCCGGAGTTTGTAAAGACGGCGCACGGTCGCCGCCCGTGGCGCGTCGACCGCCTTGCATCGCGACAAGCGTCGCGTTGTTTTTTGCAATATCCTGACCTTTTGCTCATCCATTCGTTACAGAAGCTCGATATAGTGGAAATTGTTCAACTATCGTCATGTGTGCCATCCTACAATTCTTCGCGAGCGGGAGGGGTTCCGCCATCGCAACGATCCTGATTGTCGAAGATGAACCGCGAACAGCCGAAACCATATCCTTGTTCATGCGCCAGCAAGGCCACGACTGCCAAGTTTCGCATGACGGATACGCGGGACTCGGCCTGGCGCTCAGCGAGTCATTTGACGTGGTTATTCTGGATTGGATGCTGCCGGGTCTCGACGGATTGACGATCTGCCAGCAAATCAGGCGCAACAGTTCATCCAAGGTCATCCTTTTGACTGCGAAGGCAGGCGTGAATGACCGAGTCTATGGTCTGGACCAAGGCGCCGACGACTACGTGGTGAAACCGTTCAGCCTGCGGGAACTGGAGGCGCGAGTCCGGCAACTTACCCGCGTCTCCCGACAGCATGCCGAGGCCGCCGCACCGCTGACCTGGCCCCTTCCCCGCGGCAGCCTGGAAGTGGACACGCAGAGTTACACCGTCTCGTACGAAAAGAAGGAGATTTCATTGACTCCCACCGAGTTGAAACTGCTCGCTTACATGATGGAAAGGCCGGAATCGCTGCTCACGCGGACACAGCTGGCCGAGGCGCTGAACGAGACTGGGATGAGTGAGGCGGGCAAGAATGATGTCAATCTCCACAACATCACCACACATCTCAGCAATCTTCGACGCAAACTGCAACAGGCGACGGGTGATCCGGTGATCAAGACCATATACGGCATCGGATACAGACTGGGCTGATGCGTTCACGTCTGATCGCCCTCCTTGTGATTGTGTCCCTGATCATCTCCGTCGGCGCTTTTTTCAGCTCGCAATGGGTGTTCAAACGCGGATTCACTTCCTACGCGTCTGAATCGCGTCGAGATCAGGTGCACGATTGGGCGGTGCTCCTGGAACTTCTATATGCGGATCATGGGGATTCGTGGGGGTTCTTGCATAGTGCGACCAGACCGTCGGCCGGAAACCCTGTGCTGCCAACCGATGGACTTCTGTACACTTCGATCCGGTTCATCGTTCGTGTGAATGGGCGCGTGATTTATGCCCATGGTCCGTCCGCCGCGCTGCACGGGCCGTGGGAAACCGCCCCGATCGTCGTGCGGGGGCGTCAGGTGGGTGAATTGCAGGTGCAGCGATTTACTCCGATCCGATTGCAAACATTGCAGAATCGGATCGAATCCTCATCCATGGGTTTGCTGCTCCTGATCCTTTTCGTCGTTGTGCTGTCGGCGACTGCCATTGGCGTTATTCTTCTCCGGCGGTTTTTAGAACCACTCGCGCAGCTGTCGCGCGCGGTGCGGGACATCAGGAACCGTGAATACGAAGTGACGTGGCCGACCGTGGTCGATCGCGAAGTGAGGGAGGTCGCGATCGCAATCGAATCGGTCCGCGCGGAATTGGTCAAAGCCCGAGCCGCGCGTGAGAAACTGCTCGCCGATTTGCACCACGAACTGCGCACCCCGATGACCATCATCGCCACTCGCCTGGAGGCCGTTCAATGTGGTTTATACCCTTTTGACGAGCACAGCGTCACCATTTTATATGAAGAAATCATGCGCATGGGAAATCTGCTCGCCGATCTGCGGCAGTTAAACGACGCCCAAGCTGGTGAACTGCGCCTGAACCCGGAAAACGTCGAGGTACGACCCTGGATGGAAGGAATCGTTGAGCGTTTTCGCGTTGAACTGGACGCCAAACGCATCGACGTGGAAATGACCGTTTCTCCTGAGGCGTTGCAGGTCCATATGGACGTCCAGCGAATGACGCAAGTGCTTCTGAACCTTCTTTCCAATGCGCTGCGGTTCATACCGTCCGATTCCCGCATGACGCTGTCGGCGCAACTGCTGGAGGCGAGCGCGGAGGTAGTCTTCACCGTCTGCGACGAGGGGCCGGGCATCGCCGCCGAGCATCTGCCGCATGTGCTCGAGCGATTCTATCGCGCCGACGCGTCTCGCCAGCGTGACACCGGAGGAACGGGACTGGGCCTCGCCATCGTCGCAGAAATCGCCCATGCGCACGGCGGCCGCGTGGATGTCGAAAGCCAGCCCGGCCACGGCGCCTGCGTGCGGATCACGTTGCCGCACCGCGCGTGACCGCAGTGCGGCGGATGGAGGGAGCGCTGTAGGCAACGGGGGGCAACCGGTTAGATCGCTCCCATCGACCCTGCGACCGCGACGCAGCGAGCGCTGCTGGCGCCGCCGGGGTTCCCTTCCCAGAGACGGCGCATCTCTTCCGAGCCGCGCAGCAGTTCCGCCAGCGTCCCCAATTTGCCCTCCCGACAGCTTCACGACCCGGCATCTGGCATCTATTTAATCCAAAGTCTGTTCTGCTCTGTGGACCGAAAGCCACTCGGAATCGGTCGTCTGGCGGAAAACAATTCCGCAGGTCGGCGCATAATTGGGTGCGGTTTCGCACAGGTTGAGCAGATACGCGCACTGACAGCTATGTCATAGACTGCATTAAAGTCCTCAGATGACAGCAGGATAAAATCGAGAGGAGAACGGCAAGCGAATGTTGACCTCCACCTTGGTTGGGCTCGCAGTATTTGTGGGACTTGGGTTGACAGGAGTCTTATTTCTCCCCAAATTCATCCGTTACCAACTGGATCAACAGGTGAAGCAAGTGACTTCGCGACTGTTTACGGAACCATACACGAAAAACATCTTTGAAGGTGTCACGGCCTTGAGAAAATTCGGGGTACAGTGGGCAGTGGAAAACGAGCTGCGGTCCCATAGTCCCGTCGCGCTGTCTAAACCCATGGGCACGCACCGTCCGTTTCCCCATTTTGACGGACTGTTGTTCTCGCCCGCGCAACTCCACCGCAAGGCACTGGACGATTCAGAGCCCGTAACGGTGACGGCCGTGGTTGGCAAGCGCGCGGACCGCCCCATGATAATCTCCTTGCCGGTCATGACCAGCGCCATGGGATACGGCGTCGCATTGAGCAAGCGCTTTGTCAGAGCGCTTGCAAAAGGGACCGCTTTGGCAGGAACCGCATTCAACACTGGACAGGGGCCAGCTTTACAAGAATTTGGCCAGCTTGCCCACCGCTTGGTGGTCCAATATCACGGCGCCGCCTGGCGACCTTCGGACGAGATTCTGAGAGTCGCGGACATGATAGAGATCCGCTACGGGCAGGGTGCGAACGCCGGCTGCGGAACGGCGATCGCAGGGGATTCTGTCAATCCCGAGATCGCGCAAGATATGGGTGGACCACAGCCGCAAACAAACGCCGGGGAATTTTACATACCGGCAGGGATACCGGGCGTCCATACGCATGATGAATTGAAGCAACTGGTGAAAGATTTGCGGGAAATCAGCCGGGGAGCCCCCATAGCGTTAAAAATGGCGGCGGGAAACGACTTGGAAGCAGATTTGGCTTTGGCGGTGAAGGCGGATGTCGATGTGGTTGTATTGGACGGCGCCCAGGGGGGTACGTTTTCATCGCCCGCCATTTTGGTGGACGACTTTGGAATCCCGACACTTTCGGCACTCTGCCGGGCGATCCGGTTTCTGCGCGAGAACGGACTTCGCGACCGGGTGGATTTGGTGATCGCCGGAGGAATCAGAACGCCCGGCGACGTGCTGAAGGCGCTCGCCCTTGGCGCTGACGCCGTCTACATAGGGACGGCAGCGCTCTTTGCCGCGATGCATACGCAGATCACAAAGGCTGTGCCGTTCGAACCTCCCACCCAATTGATTTGGGCCACGGGACAGATGTACGAACAGTTCAATGAGGACGAAGGAGCCCGGAGCCTCGCGAACTTTCTCACAAGTTGCTCGGAGGAACTGAAAATGGGGGCTCGCGCGTTGGGGAAAACCTCCATCCACGACGTATGTGCCGAAGATTTGGTGGCATGGGATCCCGAAGTGGCAAGAGTCACGGGGGTTCCGTTGTGTTAAGCGGCTGACTGACCCTTGCCGCCGCTCCGCGCCCCGAGGCAACAAGATTATTCGCATCCGGTTGGCCACCCATCCTCTGCGTTTTAGCGCGAAGGCGTCATGCGCATCCGTCCCATCCCCATGGTCGTCTTATACCCGACACCCGCGTAGTTCACAAACAAGGCCAGCGCGCGACGCCAACCCCGCGTATAATGAGAAGCTCCCGCATGGATACCATAATCCACGCGCCCGACGAAGCCGATAATCTTATAGCGGTCGAACGTCTCCGGTCCCAGACTGATCAACAGGATCGCAGCCTTCTGTTTATAAGTCAGACTCTCCCCACCGCGCAATAAGCTGTCACCCCTTTCCAATCTATAAAATGCACCGGCAGTCTGTATTGCTTTGCCTGTTCAACCACACGATGAATTGCGCTGCAACTGCTCCATAATCTTTGCTCCAATGTCCGGCAGGGGTACAACCAGGTCCACGCAATCCAGTTCAATAGCCGCCTTAGGCATTCCGTACACGATGCATGTCTCATGGGATTCAGCGATCGTCGAAGCCGCGCCTTTCCGCTTCCCCATTAGCATTCCCTGCGCTCCATCGTTCCCCATGCCCGTCATCAACACGTAATGTTTCATGACGCCTTCCAGGTCCGCCACAGATTCAAAAAGCACATCGACAGACGGACGGTGCTCATTCCTTTTCGGCTGTTCATTGAGCTCTATCCTGTATTGTCCGTTGCGAAACACAATTCCCATATGATACCCACCCGGAGCAATGTACGCGACGCCCTTTTCGACAAGCTGATGATGAGTCGCTTCCACAACGCCGATTTCACAGATTTTATCTAAGCGGTCAGCCAACGATTTCGTGAAATTGGGCGGCATATGCTGAACAATCAAGAGTGGACAATCTATGCTCGCAGGCAAGGATGTCAATACCGTTTCAAGAGCCCGCGGCCCACCTGTGGATGTACCGATGGCAACGATCTGACGCATCTGCTTGTCCGCTTCCGCCGTCGGTTCCGGAGGACTCCGCAGTGATCCAGTGAAATAGGAAGGCGGCAACCCTGCGG